>CAITNQ010000351.1 GCA_903893785.1 uncultured Gemmatimonadota bacterium | reverse complement strand
CCGTGGCCGGGTGCTCCTCGCCCCAGTAGTAGTACCCCCAGCGCGTGGGCCAGGTACGCGACGTGGTGCGGAACCGGATGACCTGGAGGTCAACGATCTTCATGACAGCCCTCCGCAGCGGCGGGGTGGAGTCGCTTCAGCCTGGAGTTCAGAACTTGACCTTGGGCGCCTGCCGGGCGTCCGCCGCCGCCTCGAAGAGCGGGGCCCGCTCGAAACCGCCGGCGAAGAACGAGTAGGGTATCTTGCGGATCGTGGTGTTGTATTCCTGCGCGGCTTCGTTGTAACGGCGTCGTTCCACGGCGATGCGGTTCTCGGTGCCCGACAGCTCGTCTTGAAGGGCGATG
Source organism: uncultured Gemmatimonadota bacterium (assembly GCA_903893785.1). Classification (GTDB taxonomy): domain Bacteria; phylum Latescibacterota; class UBA2968; order UBA8231; family UBA8231; genus CAITNQ01. The sequence goes on along the minus strand of CAITNQ010000351.1, from coordinate 7,461 downwards.
AAATTGGCGTTGGCTTTGAGGTCCGGGTATTGCTCAACCACCACCAGCAACCGGGCCAGCGCCCCCGTCAGCTGATTGTTGGCTTCGATCTTCTCAGCCGGCGAACGGGCCCCGCCCACACTGGCCCGGGCCTGCGTCACCTCGATGAGCACCTGCGACTCGTGGCTGGCGTACCCCTTGACGGTCTCGACCAAGTTCGGGATCAGGTCGAACCGTCGCTGCAACTGGTTCTCGACCTGGGCCCAGGCCGTCTTGACGCCCTCGTCCAGGGCGACCATGCGGTTGTGGAGACCCACGTACCACTGGAAACCGAGCAGGGCCAGCACGACCACGATGCCCAGCACGATCAGGATGCGGGTGGTGCCTTTCATGCGCGCTCTCCTCAAGCCCTCAGGCGGGCCCGTGATCGATGGTTTCGGCCAGGACCGCAACGGCCTGGGCATAGGGCTGGAAGGCCTGCAGCAGCCCCTGATACCCGCCGTCGGCTGCAGCCCGCGCCGCGGCCTGCAGCGGTTGGCTCGCCAGCCCGTACTGCGCTTCCACCGCCGGCAGCAGCAGCTCCCGCGCTGGGGGCACCGGCACCTGGCGCAGGTGCAGCAGGGCGCGGAACAGGGGCGCAAAGTCGTGCAGCGACACGGCCACCAACTGCCGCAGCTGTCGGCGGGAATCGCGACAGGCCAGCCAGCCCTGCCGCAGGTGCAGCTGCTTCCCTTTGAGCTCGCGCTCCAACTGCAGCCGCAGGTCAGCCGGACGCAGCACCAGGGTCGACAGCAGGTCCTGCCCCCACAGCAGGCGGTGGCGCAACTGCAGGTCGAGGAATTCGACGGGGAAGGTATCCAGCGACCGCTCGATATAGGCAGGATCCAGGAACAGCGGCCGACTCACCCGTTGCCGCAGGGCAGCGCGCTGAATAGCGGCGCTGCGGTCGAGCAGCGGAAAATCGACCTGCCGGACGATCAGCAGCAGGTTGATGTCCGAATGCCGCGGATCGAAGTCAGGCGTGCCGGCGCTGCCGTAGAGCACCGCCGCCAGCAGGTCGCTGCCATAGCAGTCCTGGTACTGGCCGCACACCTGCGCCGCCGTCGCCACCGGGTCCTTGATCAGCGCCATGGCCACCTGTTCTTTCGCCTTGCGGGCGGCACGGCCCGCGGCGGCTCAGAAACCTCGTGAGGCACCGCCACCGCCGCTCGAACCGCCGCCGAAACCGCCACCGAAACCGCCACCGCCAAAGCCACCACCGAAACCGCCGCCACCGCGACCGCCGCGACCGCCCGAGAGAGCGCTGAGCAACAGCGCCCACAGCAGGGCGCGCCCCCACCGCGTACTGGCCAGACCGCCAACCAACAGTAGGATCAGCAGCAGTGCCCCAGGGGGCAGATCAACCTGGCGCGCGGTCCGGCCGCGAGCCGGTGCTTCGACGCCCTCGAGTCGGACGCCCTTGGCGGCGGCCACCCGCAGAGCCAGCGCGGCCGTCAAACCCCGCAGGCCGGCGCCCCAGTCGTCGCGGCGCAGGGCTGGCAGGGCGTACTCGTCCAGCAGGCGCCCAACCGCCGCATCGTTGAGGTACCCTTCAGCGCCGTACCCCACCTCCACACGGATGCGGCGCGGCTTCATCGACAGGAGAACCAGAGCGCCTTCGTCCTTACCCGCCTCGCCAATCCCCCAGCGTTCGTACAGCCGGTTGGTGAAGTCGTCGACCGGTTCGTCCCCCAGATCAGCCAGCGTCACTACTACCAGACCGAAACGGGCGCGGTCCCACAGCACCTGCGCCACGCCGGTCAGGGCGTCCGTAGTGGCGGGGTCCAGGATGCCGGCCAGGTCGGCGACCGGCCCGGCCGGACGAGGCGGCAGGTCAGGACCGGCGCCCCAGGAGGAGCCGACAGCGGCCACCAGCAGCCACATGGCCAGCACCACCCAACCCGGCGCGCGGACGCGGCCTCGGGCGGCCGGGGGACATCCCGACCCACGCCAGGGTCGCCAGGTGTCCGGGCGACGCAAAGGGGCCGGACTACCCGGGCCGGGGCAGACGCCACCCGGGCGATCGCACCCGGGGGCGGGTGCGGGGCTCTCGGTAAAGAGGCCTGCCTGGCCCATGAGCATCGGGTTCCCTGCTATCGGTGCCGTCGCGGCGCCCCGGGGGGGTCGGGGCTTCGTGCCCGACCTGCCACACCTGGCCGCCAAGGGTTCTGGTGCCCACCGCACGGCAGCCGCTTCGTCGCTGCCGTCCACCGTAATGAGCCCCGCAGCGCGGCGCCCGTCAAGGCGCCGTGCCGCCAGGGCCCGGCCGCCCTCAGCGGGGTGCGGCCAAGTGAGGGCCGGAGCAACTTGACACGACGGTGCAGATACCGATTGTACTGCGTGCAGATGGAGCGCCTGGCTGACGGGGGAACCGTCACGCGCCAGGTGTCCCTGGCCGGCCCGCCGTGGGCGATCTCCCTACCTGGCGGCCGGGGATTGCTTCCCGGTCTCTCGTTGGCCCTGCCCGCCGCGCACGCCGGTCCTGGACGCGCTATGAAGAAGGTCGCCCGCCGCACCGCCATCGGCATCCTGTCCCGGATCGGCCGTTCCGCTGAACAGGTGACGCGGCACACTGGGGGCATGGCCCTGCTGCTCTGGCGCGTGGGGGCCGCCACGGTCACCGGCCGGGTGCTGTGGCGCGATGTCCTCAACCAACTGGTGCTGATCGGCGTCGGCAGCCTGCCACTGGTGCTGTTGACCGGCGTGCTCTCGGGCATTGTCACCTCGCAGCAGGGCGGGTATCAGTTCACCGGCTCGGTGCCGCTGTACGTCCTTGGAAGCGTCGTCACCGAGAGTATCGTGCTGGAACTGGCGCCGGTGATGACCGCCTTTGTGCTCATCGGTCGCGTCGGTGCCCGGATTGCCGCGGAACTGGGAACGATGCGCGTCTCGGAGCAGATCGACGCCCTGTATTCCCTGGGCCGCGATCCTATCCCGGCCCTCGCCGCACCGCGCATCGTCGCCGGCACTGTGGCCACACCGCTGCTGGTGGGCATGGCCAACCTGGTGGGGTTGCTGGCGGGTATGGTTTCCGCCCGCCTCACTGTCGGTCTGGGATTCGAGTCCTTCTTGTATGGAGCCCGCGTCTTCTGGCACAGCTGGGACCTGTTCTACTCGCTGGCCAAAGGACTTGCCTTTGGCCTGACTATTCCGCTCATCTCGGTTTACCTGGGCCTGGACACCCACGGCGGCGCCGAAGGCGTAGGCCGGGCTACCACCTCAGCCGTGGTCACCATGATCGTCACCGTGCTGGTCCTTGATGCCGTCTTCCCGCCCCTGTTCCTGAACTGATGCCGTGATCGAATACGTCGATATCCACAAGTCCTTCGACGTGCCAGTGCTCAGCGGCGTCGACCTGGTGGTCGCCACGCGCGAGACCCTGTCGATCATCGGCCCTTCAGGCACGGGCAAGAGCGTGCTGCTGCGGACCACGAACGGCCTGCTGACCCCGGACCGGGGCGACGTCCGCATCGATGGCGTATCAGTGTACGGATCCGCGGCGAAGGTCGTGGCGCACCTGCGGCGCAAGGTCGGTTATGTGTTCCAGTACGCGGCCCTGTTCGATTCCATGACCGTGTTTGAAAACGTCAGCATGGGCATTCCCGACGACGAAACTCACCGACTGGGGCGACCGCAGCTCCTGGCCAGGGTCTGTGGTGCCCTTGAACAGGTGAACCTGGAACCGGCTCACGTGCTGGCCAAGCTCCCGTCCGAGCTGTCCGGCGGCATGCGCAAGCGCGTCGGGGTCGCCCGCGCCATTGTGGGCAATCCCGACATCGTTCTGTACGACGAACCGGTAACAGGACTGGATCCGGTCAATACGGCCGCCGTGTCGCACCTAATCCAGGACATCCGCGACCGGGCCCACGTCACCTCCATCATCGTCACCCACGACATCGAGCAGGCAGTGGCCATCTCCGACCGCGTTGCCCTGCTGTACCAGGGACAGCTCCGCTTCGTCGGGACGCCTGCCGAGTTCAGCGCCAGCAACGACCCGGTGGTCCGCGCCTTTGCCGACCGCAAGGCGGCCGCCGAGGCGGCCCTGCGCATCATGGATGCGGACGCGGTCGAGGAGCCCGAGGAGGAACCGTGAGCACCGAGCGAGCACTGCCCCCCCCGCCGCCGCCCCGCGGCCGCCATCGCGAAGTCTGGGTCGGGCTCTTCGTCATCGCTGGACTGGTCGGCACTGTGATCACGCTGGGTATCCTCACGGACGCGGCCCTGTTCCGCGGCCGGTACGAGGTGCTCACTGAGCTGCCGAGCGCTGGCGGCATCCGCAAGGGCGATCCGGTCCAGATGCGCGGGGTCAACATCGGGCGGATCATCGGCTTCCGGATCCAGCAGCAGGGGGTCGAGGTCAGGTTGGAGATTGAGGGTGAATACACCATTCCCGCCGATTCCCACGTTGAGCTGCGCTCCAGCGGCCTGCTCGGCGGCATGGTCGCCGATGTGATCGCCGGGACGTCACCCCAGGCGGCCGGTTGGGGCGACCGGCTGCCCGGCAAGGCCACCAGCGGCGTCTTCGACCGGGTCGACGACTTGGCCGCCCAAGCGGGCCAGATCGGCACGCGGGTCCAGGCGTTGCTGTCCGACCAGCTGGTCCGCGATACTCAGTCCGGCGCCGCTGAAGGGCGTCAGGCCCTGCAGGAGCTAGCCGGCATGCTGCGCGAGCAGCGCGGCGAGCTGCGCACCCTGATGGGCAGCCTCAAGCGCAGTGCCGATCACGTCGACCGCCTCACTTCCAGCCCGGAGCTGGCGCGCAGCGCCAAACGACTGGACGGCCTGTCTGAACGGCTGGAGTCTACCCTGACGACGCTGGATCGCTCGGCGGTCTCGCTGGACGCCATTCTGGGGCGCATGGACCGGGGCGAGGGGACGCTGGGACGACTCAGCCGCGACGACAGCCTCTACCGCAGCCTGAACGAGGCCAGCGCCGGCATTGCGGCGGCGTCGCAGGAGATGGGCGCCCTGGCCCGCGATCTGCGCGAGCATCCCGGACGCTACGTGCACCTCAGTCTGTTCTGAGCCACCGACCGCGCTTCCAACTGCGCACCCAATGCCCGGGCCAGCCCGGCAGAGCATCCTGGTGAGGGAGGCACGAATGAACCGTCGCATCGTCGGCGCCGTTGCCGGCATTCTGGTGAGTCTGGCCATACTGGCACTGCCCTCGGTCGGCGCGCTGGATGCGCTCGGGCAGCGCGCCCTGGCGTTCATCGCCCTGGGGGTGGTGTTCTGGGCCACTGACGTGCTGAGCGCGGGTATCACGGCGCTCCTGGTGCTCGGACTGATGCTGGCCACCGGCCTGCCGGCGGCAGACGTGCTCAAGGGGTTCTCGGTCTCGGCTTTCTGGATCCTGGTATCGGTCCTGTTTTTCGGCCACGCCATGGACAAGACGGGGTTGGCGCGTCGGATCGCGTACCGCATCCTGCTAGTGTTCCCAGGCACCTATGCGGGGATCCTGCTCGCGTTCCTGTGCATCGGCTCGGTGCTGGCCTTGGGCATTCCGTCGATGACAGTGCGGACCGCGATCATCATGCCGATCGCCTGGGCTCTGGTGCAGGCACTGAACCTTGAACTGCCCAGCCGCGGGTCGGCGCTGATCATTCTCAGCACCTTCGAGATGGCCGTGCTTCCCGGTTGCGCCATTCTGACCGGCGCGCTCTGGGGGCCGCATCTGATCGGTCTGTTCGGCGCGCAGAACCTGGAACTCACCTGGCTCGGTTACGCGGCGGTGATGTTCATCCCGACGCTCCTCTGGTGCCTGCTGGTGCTGGCCGGCAACATGCTCGTGCTGCGGCCATCGGGCACGCTGGGCGTGACCGGCGATATCGCCCGGTCCGAACTGGAGCGCCTGGGCGGCATGAGCCGGTCCGAGGTGATGACCGCGTCGGTGGTCGGGTTGTCCGTGTTGGCCTGGGCCTCGCAGCCCTGGCACAAGATCCCGCCCGAGGCCATCGGCATGCTGGCGCTATCGGCGCTCTTCGCCACGCAGGTGCTGGCCCCCGCCGAGATCAGTACCGGCATCTCATGGCCCTTGGCGCTGTTTGTGGGCGGTGTGCTGAGCGTCAGCAACGTGATGACCAAGTACAAAATCAACGACTGGCTGTCCAGCTTCATCATTCCGGCGGTCGACCCGGTGGTCGGCAATGCGCTGCTCCTGGCCCTGGTCCTGGGCGTTGGCGTCATGGCGATGCGTTTCATCGACCCGGTGGGCTTCATCTCGATTACCGCGTTCTTCCCGCCGCTGGCCAAAGTGGCCCCGAGTTGGGGCGTATCACCGCTCGTGCTGGCGGGTATCATCGTCCTGCCGCTGCACGTATTCTGGTTCAGTTACCAGAACATCTGGATCGTCATCACCGACGGGGTGACGAAGAAACAGGCGTACACCGACGGCGATCGGGTCAAACTCGCGCACGTGTATGCGGTTACCACCCTCATCGGCATTGCCATGGCCGTGGGTTACTGGAAACTGACCGGAGCGCTGTAGCGCGGAAGGGATGCGATGAACGCCGAGTTCTGGCAGCGCTTTGGCGCCGACTACACGGCTAACTGCGCCGCCTGGCGGCATGCCCCCGGCAATCCGGTGTTGCCTGCGGCGGGCACTACCTGGAAGTCGTGCTGGACCGCCAACCCAGACGTGCTCGAATGGCGCGGCCGACACCTGTTGTACTACCGTGGCAATGGCGTCCTGCCCGGGACCGATGGGCAGCGCCACGACCGGATTGCGGCCGCGGAAATCACCTCGCTGTCCGGCAGCGGCCTGGTCCTGCGGCCGCTGAATGACGATCAGCCCGTGATCGATGTCGGCCCCCCTGGGGCTTTCGACGCTGACAATGCGCTGGACCCGGCAGCCCTCGCCTTTGGCGGGCAGGTTTGGCTGTACTACTCCGCCACTGGCCCGGGCCCCGACAGCGTCGGGCTAGCCCGCAGCGCCGACGGCGAGCACTTCGCCAAGGTCGGCAAGGTCATCACCGGCCGGGCCCCGGAGGTGGTGCTGCACGACGGTCAGGTGCACATGCTGTATCAGCGCCTCATCGGCCAGAGCTACCAGCTCTACTTGGCCGCTTCAGCCGACGGAGAGCACTTCGTGGACGTGGTCGACCGCCCGGTATTCGGTCCGGCGGCCGGGGGCTGGGACAGCCTGTCGATCACCACGTCCCGGGTCAGCCGCGAGGGCGACTGGTTCTACATGATCTACGGAGGGTCGGCGTATCTGGCCGACGAACCTGACTACTTCGGCCTGGCGCGGTCCCGCAACCTGATCGACTGGGAGCGCCATCCGGGCAACCCGGTCTTCGGGTGCGGCGCCAAGGGAACACCCGACGGCGGCGCCCTGTGGTTCCCGGCGCTGGTCCAGACCGAAGACAGCTTTGTGATGTTATACGAAGGGAGTCGGGGGAAATACAGCTGGGATCTTTCCTCGGCCATTTGCCTGGCCGACAT
>CAITNQ010000350.1 GCA_903893785.1 uncultured Gemmatimonadota bacterium | reverse complement strand
GTTCTGTGGGACGATCAGTACCTCTACGTCGGCTACTGGATCGAGGAGCCCTTCGTCGAGGCAACGCTGACCGAACGGGACGCCCCCATATACACGAACAATGACGTGGAGTTGTTCATCGCCGGGCAGGACGCGTACTACGAATTCGAGATCAATGCCCTGGGGACGATCTACGAGGTATTCTTCGTCTGGGAGGCTGAGTACGAACGGGCGGGGTACAGCAAGCTGGCCGATTTCGATCGCCACGCCGACGGCGTGAAGCCATTCAACGGCGTGGGTTTCAGCCAGCACCCGCGGGGCCCGCGTATCGGCTATTGGAACCGTGATCTGGCGGGGCTCAAATCCGCGGTCCACGTCGACGGCACACTCAATGACAACCGCGACCGCGATCGCGGCTGGACCGTGGAGGTGGCCGTGCCGTGGTCAGGTCTGTCCTGGTTGGCAGCACCAGACGGTCGCGCCCTGCCGCCGCGCAACGGCGACACCTGGCGCCTGGATTTCTCGCGCTTCAACCAGTACAAGGAAGCCCCGCCGGCCGATGATCCGGGTGGGTGGGCCTGGAGCCCCCACGGCGCTTGGGACTCGCATATACCGGAGGTCTTCCCGTACATCCACTTCAGCACTGATCCGGTAACGGCGGCCCAACACTAGTTGGCCAGCGTCGCCACCCCGGCGACGGCGGCCTGATCAGGCCTGAACGACAGCGCGGTCGGCCCGCAGGCTGCGGGCCGACGGCCGACCGCGTCTGTTACCGTGGCCCGGCGGTGCGGGCGTGGGCGCGCGTGGGCGTGTAAGGGCACGCCGGGTAGCCGCGGCCGTCAGAAGCGAACCACCGCCACTGGCGTGCCGACACCGCCGCCGGCGGCCTCGGCCAGATGATCGTACATCCAGCGGATGTCGCGACGATCCAGGGCAATGCAGCCCTCAGTCCAATCCGGATGGCTGCCGCCGCCATGGATGCCCAGACCACGCCACAGGGCCATGTGCTGATAGGCGCGGTTGAAGCTCTGCACATCCTGGTCAGTGCTGATCGCGCCGTTGCGCTCCTCCCACTCAGCTAGGCGCTGGCGGCCTTCGGCGCCGTAGATCTTCACGTAGTCGCGTTTGGACCACTCGACGGTGTGCAGCCGCATCCAGACGCGGTCCCACTTGGCGATGCGGTTGGACCAGGCCACCTCGGACAGCGAGAATACGCCCTCCTTGAGGTGGTAGTCATTGGGCCGCATGCGGTCGGCCATTTCCTTGGCATCGGCCACCCCGATGGCAACCGGGAAGGATGTCAGGCGCTTGCCGCCGCGGTACACCTCCATCTGCCGCTTCGTCTTGTTCACCACCAGCGCATAGCCGCCGGTCCGGCGCGAGGCCTGCACCACCGAGTCCTCCCACGCAGCGAACAGCGAGATGAGCGGATCAACGACCTCGCGGGTCCGCTTCTCGCGCGGGGCGGCTGAGGCCCTGGCTTTGGCGACCGGGTGCGGCTGCTGCGGCGCGGTCCCCCGCACTGTCAGGCGCTGGCCCACGGCGACCCGATCGCTGCGCAGGCCGTTCCAGCGCCGCAGCTGTTCGAGGCGGACGCCGTACCGGCGGGCAATGCGACCGAGGGTCTCACCGGCGCGGACCACATGCACCCGCGTTGCTGCGGCTCCGTTTGCGTCGCCGCGCTCGGGCCCAGCCGGCGGCGAGGCCGATGGCGCGGCTAGGACAAGGTCCAGATCCTGGGCGGCCACGGGGCCCATCGAGGCAGCAGACAGAACAACTAAGATGGCACAGCGCAACCAGTGCATATTTGTCTTGGGCAGAGTTCAGGGGGCGGCCTGGGGTCGGGCCTGTGCAGGGGGATGGAGATAATGTAACGGCAGGGCGGCGATTGGGAAATGGGGCCGGCCAGGCCCGCCGCCCAGCGAGTCATCGGCGCCCACATTCCGGGCCCCGTCGGCCAGGAGGTCCACCCGGTGGCCATCGACCGCCGCACAATTGCGATCTACTGCTCGCGCTGTAGAGCCCTCCTTTACCGTTACTACAAAGGCGGCAATGGCGGGCTGGTCAAGTGCCTGGTCGAGCGCATTGCCGAGGACCACACACGCGGCGATTGCCGCTGTCCGGAGTGCGGCCAAGAATTCGCCCGGGTCCGCCTCATGGAGGGTAAGCCGGCCCACAAGATCATTCAGGGCAAAGTGTATACGCGGGGCATGGCACGGCGGTGAAGCGGCACGTACGGTGAGGCCGGCGCATGGCCGCCGGCGGTCGGGCTACCGCCCTGGCCAAGAGCGCGCAGGCGGCGCTTTCCGGCCCGGGTGTCACCACCTATCTTCACCCCCCACAAGCTGACAGAGACGGTTCGTTGGGGACCTGCCGGGTCGGTGCGCGGGGGTATCGCAGTGTACGATCTGTTGATTCGCGGCGCCCGGGTGGTGGACGGCACCGGCGCGCCCGAAATCACGGCTGATGTCGCCGTGGTTGGCGACCGGGTGGTGGCGGTTGGTACCGGCCTGAGCCACGAAGCCGAGCGCGTGCTCGAGGCCGCCGGCTTGCACCTTGCCCCCGGGTTCATCGACGCCCACACCCACTCCGATCTGGCGCTGCTGGCGGACCCGCGGGCAGCCAGTAAGACCCACCAGGGCGTCACGACAGAAGTGATCGGCAACTGCGGATCTTCCGCCGGCCCGGTGGCCAGCTCTGCCGCAGCGGACCTGCAGGCAGAGCTGGCGCTCCTGGGCCTGGAGCTGAACTGGCGTTCGTTGGGCGACTACCTGGCGCGGCTGCGGCAGACCGGCGCCGCCGTGAACGTCGTGCCGCTGGTGGGCCATAACACGGTCCGCGCCGCCGCCATGGGACTGGAACCCGGGCGTCCGACCCCGGCGCAGCAGGCGGCCATGGAGCGCCTGGTCGAAACGGCCATGGACGAAGGCGCTCGCGGCCTGTCGAGCGGGCTCTACTACCCCCCGGGCTTCTTCGCCGACACCGACGAAGTCGTCGGCCTGGCGACGGTGGCCGCGCGTCACGGCGGCGTGTACGCCAGCCACATTCGCTCCGAAAGCGACGCCGTGGTCGCCGCCGTCGAGGAGGCGATCGAGGTGGGCGTGCGGGCCGGTCTGCCCGTGGAGATCGCCCACGTGAAGGTCTCGGGGTACCGCAACTGGGACCAGATCGACAGGGTGATCGAAACCCTGGACCGCGCCCGGCACCGGGGCGCTGAGGTTGGCTGCGACCAGTACCCTTACGCCGCCAGCAGCACCTGGCTGGCCGCGATGCTGCCCTACTGGGCCCAGACCGGCACGGGAGCCCAGATCGCGACGCGACTGGCCCAGCCGGACGTAAGGGCGCGGCTGCATCAGGACCAGGCAGATGATCCGGCGGGGTGGGAGAACCGCAGCGGCGTGCGGGATGCGGCCCAGATTCTGGTGGTCAGTTGCCACGCTCGTCCGGAGGCCGTTGGCCGCACCCTGGCCGATCTGGCGCAAGAGGAGGGCACCGCCCCCCTGGAGGCAGCCTGTGACCTGCTGGTGGCCTGCCAGGGCCAGGTCGGCTGCGTCTGGTTCAGTCAACAACCGGCCGTTGTCCGCCGGTTACTCCAGCTGCCCATGGTCGCCATCGGCAGCGATGCCTCAGCCGTGGCGCCCGATGGTATCCTGGGACGCCAGGCCACGCACCCGCGGGCCTACGGCACCTTTGCCCGGGTGCTGTCGCACTATGTTCGTACTGAGCCCACCCTGTCCCTGCCCGAGGCCATCCGCCGCATGACCTCGCTGCCGGCAGGCCGTTTCGGGTTAGTCGACCGGGGCGTCATCCGGCCGGGGGCCTGGGCTGACCTGGTGGTCCTCGACGCGGCCCAGGTCAGTGACGAGGCCACGTTCACCGAGCCGCACCGCTTTCCCCGGGGCATCACCCACGTGATCGTCAATGGCTGCCCGGTGATCGACCAGGGCCGCCACACCGGGGCCAGGCCGGGGCGGATCCTCTGACAGGGGCCAGACCGCACACCGCCCTTCTGGGGCAAAGGGATGCGCTATGCCGAAAATCACTTTCATGGGTGCTGGCAGTACGGTGTTCGCCAAGAACATCCTTGGCGACTGCATGTGCACTGAGGCCCTGCAGGGGTCTCACCTGGCGTTGTATGACATCGACGCCGAACGTCTGCGCGACTCGCAGATGATGTTGGAGAACCTCAACCGACACGTCAACAACGGCCGGGCCAGGATCACCGCGCACCTGGGTGCGGAGCAGCGCCGCCAAGCCCTGCAGGGCGCTGACTACGTCGTCAACGCCATCCAGGTCGGGGGCTACGACCCCTGCACGATCACCGATTTCGAGATCCCCAAGCGGTACGGCCTGCGCCAGACGATCGCCGACACACTGGGGATCGGCGGCATCTTCCGCTCGCTGCGCACCATTCCGGTGGTGCTCGATTTTGCCCGCGACATGGAGGCCGTCTGCCCGGACGCCTGGTTCCTTAACTACGTCAACCCGATGTGCACGATCACCGGCGCGCTGTTGCGCGGCAGCAGTATCCGCGCCGTCGGGCTATGCCATTCGGTGCAGGGCTGCGCCCGCGGACTGCTCCACAGCGTGGGTATGAACGCCGATGCCTACCCGCGCCTCCAGTGGCGCATTGCCGGGATCAACCACCAAGGTTGGTTGCTGCAGATCAGCCACGACGGCGTCGACCTGTACCCGGAGATCAAACGCCGGGCCAGTGACCTGCTGGCGCGCGAGAGGGCGAAACCCCGGGCCGAGCACCATGACCTGGTGCGCCTGGAGATCATGCTGCAGTTCGGCTATTACCTTACCGAGTCGTCGGAGCACAGCGCCGAGTACATGCCGCACTGGATCAAGGCGGCCCATCCGGAACTGGTCGACCGCTACAACATTCCCCTGGACGAATACCCCCGGCGCTGCGTTTCCCAGATCGCCGGCTGGCAGCAGATGCGGGCGCAGTTGACCGGCGATACGCAACTGACCCACGGCCGCTCGGGCGAGTACGGGTCGCGGATCATGGAGGCCATGGAGACCGACGTGCCGGCGCGCATCGGCGGCAATGTGCTCAATCGCGGTCTGGTGACCAACCTGCCAGCCGCCGCGGTGGTCGAGGTAAGCTGCCTGGTGGACCGCAATGGCGTTGGGGGGTGTGTGGTCGGCGACCTGCCGGAGGTATGCGCGGCGATCAACAGGACCAACATCAACACCCAGTTGCTGACCGTCGAGGCGGCGCTGGAACGCCGCCGCGAGGCCATCTACCATGCGGCCTTTCTGGATCCGCACACCGCGGCCGAACTGACCCTGGACGAGATCCGCCGGCTGTGTGACGATCTGATCGCCGCCCATGGCAACTGGCTACCCGAGTACCGTTGAGGGACACCCCACTACTGCTCCTCCCGCCAGCGGCCCGGCCGGCTGCCGGGCCGCTGGCGTGCCGTTGCCGGACGCGGCCACACCCACAGGCCGCCGTTCCTTCCCATCGCCCGGAGTCACCCGCCCATGCCCGCTGAGGTGATCTACGACGAGGCCAAGGTCCCCGCCTACGCGCTGCCCGACCCGCTGACCGATGCCGCGGGTTTGGCGGTGCGCAGCGCCACGGATTGGCACGTTCGCCGCCGCCCCGAGATCTTGGACCTGTTTGCCCGCCAGGTGTACGGCAGGCCGCCAGACCACCCTGAGGAAATGACCTTTCTGAGTGCCGGCGGCGCCGAGCCGGCGCTTGGCGGCCTGGCCCGGCGCAAGCAGGCCACGCTGCTGATTGTCGGTAACGGCCAAACGGTGGCTGTTGACGTGTTGATGTACCTGCCCAGTTCGAGCCGCGGCCCGGTGCCCGTGTTCGTCGGCCTGAACTTCTACGGTAACCACACCGTGCAGGCCGACCCCGGCGTCCGGTTACCCGGTTCGTGGGTTCCCGACCGGCCCGAGATGGGCGTGGTGGAGCATCGGGCGGCGGAGGCGGGGCGTGGCCTGGCTGCGTGCCGTTGGGATGTGCGGGCCATCATCAACCGCGGTTTCGGCCTTGTCACCGCCTACTGCGGTGACTTCGACCCCGACTGGCATGACGGCTGGACCAATGGCGTTCACCCACTATTCTACGGCCCGGGTCAGGTGGCGCCGGCCGCTGACGAGTGGGGCACCATCGGCGCCTGGGCCTGGGGCCTCAGCCGCATCCTGGACTTCCTGGAGACCGACCCCGAAGTCGACTCGCG
>CAITNQ010000349.1 GCA_903893785.1 uncultured Gemmatimonadota bacterium | reverse complement strand
CTAAGCCGCAAGGCTGGCGCCGGGTCGGACCCGGTAACCACGCCCGCGCACGGTCTCGATCGGGCAATCCGCGCCGCCCAGTTTGGCCCGCAGGCGCCGAACCTGCGTGCTGAGTCGGTGCCGCAGTGGATTGCCGACCTGCCCCCACACCACGGCGGCCAACTCGGCGCGGCTGCGGATTCGCTCGCCGCTGCGCGCCAACGCCAGCAGAAGCCGGCGCTCGGTCGCGGTGAGGGCCACTGAGCTGCCTTGGAACAGGGCGCTGCGCTGGCCAGCAATGGCCGTGACGGGGCCGATGGCGAGTCGCTCCACGGCCGAGGCCGGATCCGCCGCCTGGGGGGGCGGAACACGCCGCAGGATGGCGCTGATGCGCAGCACCAATTCGCGCGGGGTCACCGGCAAGGGCTGGAAGGCTTCGACTCCGGCCTCCAGGGCAGCCAGCCGCGGCGCCACCTCCCGGCCACCTCCCATCAGCATCACCGGCAGTCGGGGTTCGTGGCACGTCTGCCAGAGATCCCGGCACACGTCCATGCCATCTGTCGGCCACAGGTCCAGGTCCAGCAGCACCAGGTCGGGACGCCGTTGCCTGACGGACGCCAGCGCGCGGGCCCGCTGGGCGGTGGCCCGCACCTCGATCCCGGCCTCCTCCAACGCCTCCATCTCCACCAACCGAGCGTGGGCTCGGGCCGAAATGAGCAGAACGTAGTGCGACATGGGTACGCCTCCGTGCCAATCGCCGCGGCGGGATTGCCGCGGTCCGTCGGCCCGTTGCCGACGGTGCCACATGGCCAGTTTCATCGTGGGGAGTAACGATAGGCGCGGCAGGTTACAGGACGGTCACGGCGACGCGACGTTCACGTGCTTGGGGCAGCGCGGCGCTGGCTGGTTGGTGGGTAGCACGGTAGGCGTCACCCAACCAGCGCCGCATGCGCGCCTCCGGCTCGGGTACCGCCATGCGGTTGCGGTGCCCCTCGTCGCGGATCAGCTAGTGGTTCAGGTGCGCCAGGAGCGGGCGGTTCGCGAGCGCCGCCTGCCGGAACGTCATGGTACGCCTCGCCTCGCAGTTGGACAGACTCGCAGGACCACGCGTGGCGTTACTGCGCGTTCCCGGTCAATCGATGGCCTCGAACAGCACCACCGTGTCTTCCCAACCACCGGGAGTCGTGGTCGTCACTTCTGCGGCCGTCGCGTAGCGACCGAACCCGAAGCGCGCCCCGTCAACCGGGCTGATCCAGGTGCCCCGGCAGTTCGCCGACCGGATGGCACCCGCCAGGTTGAAAGATACCGTCGTCGGTTGCGGCAGATAGGCCAGTACCCAACGGCCGTTGGCACAGCGCGCGGCCACACAGCGCGCCAGGCCCGGCCGCGGCGCGTCCGCCAGCAGCGATTGAGCGGGTATCAGCCGCCACCACTCCGGCAGGGACTCGAGGACCTGGCGGCACACGCCCATCTGGCCTGCACCAGGCGAGTGAACCCATTCGGTCCAAGTGTCCACAGCCTGGAAGTTCCCGGCGTGCCCGTAGCAGTGATGGCCTCCCGCCAGGTACGCCCACCAGGCCTGCGACCGCACCAGATGCGGGGTGTGCACGGCGCCGCACTGCGCCCCCTCGTACGCCCCCTCGGCCAGGACGGCAGGCTTGGCCGGCGTGCGGCCGTAGTCGGCCGCGGTCAGCTCATAGGCCAGGTGGTAATGCAGCCAGCTCTGCGAGCTGTTGAAGGCCAGCCATGGCTCGTCGTGGAGGAAACTGGAACTGCAGGGCGAGGGATCGGGATGCAGCGTGATCAAGTGGGCGCCGCCGTCGCCTTCGCGCAGTCCCGCCGCCATGGCCCGCGCCAACGGCACGTATTCCGGCGTTGCCGCCGGGTAGGCACTCCACACGACGTTGGGCGCGCCGGCCCACCGTCGAGCACAATAGCGCGCGAACTGCCGCAGGCCCTCCTCGGTGAACAGGGCCCGGTGTCGCATGTGGAACAAGCCCAGGACCAGCTGCAGCCCCAGGTCAGCGGCGACGGCAATGACGGCATCGGCCCGCTCGAAGTACCGCTCGTTGGGCTGCGCCGGATCGTTGCCCACCAGGCAGAACTCGCCGGCGACATCTGGCAGGTCCTGCTCGCAGCAGCCGGCGATCATACTCAGGACCACGGTGAACCCTTGGCGTTGCCGGCAGCCCAGAAGAGCGCGGGCGTCGGCCAAACTGAACCGGCGGAGCAGATCCCACTGGGTGTCGCCCAACCAGAAGAACGGACGGCCGGCCGCGTCGACGAATCCGCGACCCTCTTCACTGATGCGCAACGGCATGGCTTATCCCTTTGGTGGCCCCGGACAGCGGCCCCGCTTCAGCGACGGCGCCGTGCCGGCCGCCAGGCTTCGCGACGGCACCGGCCGACAAGGCCATCTTCGGTCCGGACATCGATTCACGTGGCCGAGGTACACCAGGACTCAAGCGGTAGTCGGTGGCTTGGCGCCCGCCCCTCAGGCTGGCCATTGCCTGCCCCGTCCGGGTCGAGGGCCAGGCACGCGTGCCGCGAATAGTACGGCGCCCAGCCCCACCGGCAAGCCCGGCCGCGAGGCCACCCTGGCTGACACTGCCAAGCCGTCCCTTGGGCTCGCAGGCCCGGCGTCCGCTTGTCTTGCCGCACGTGTCGGCCGGTTCGGCAGTGGCGGGTGCGGGCCCCGCCCCGGCGGCCGAGGCAGTGTCGACCACCGCGCTGCGATCGTCGGGGCGCTGGGTCGATGAGACTCAGGGCCGACAGTCTGCCGCGCGGAGGCGCGGATGCCTTCGGTCGTGGCCGGCTTGAGCCCACGCGCCCACGGGACCAGGGTACATGACGTGGTCCGCCCGTCTGGGTGGCCCTGTCTATCGGTGGTGGCCATCCGGCGCTGCGACTACCTTAACCGTGGGCGCGCCATCTGACGCGCGCACACACACGACCGCGCGCCCACGGAAGCGAGGAGCAGACCTGCGGCGCCTTACCCCATCGGCCGGCACGGGCGACGCACGCCCGCAAGGGCGACCGACACGCCGCGGGCGAGGTTGGTCGGTGAGCGCTTGTGCACTCGAAGCGCGAACGCCGGTCCCCGGTCGGGCGCGTGAAGGCTCACTGCACGCCCTTGGGCCGTCAACACGATCTCAGGTTCGGTGCCGGTCCTGCCGCGACACGCTACACGCCCACGCGCCGCCAGCACGACCACAGGTTCAGTGCCGGATCGGCCAAGACGGGCTGCACGCCCACGGCCGCGCAACACGATCACAGGTTCGGGGCCGGGCAATTGTTGAGGCGGAAATGGAAGACGCTCGCAGCGAGGTGAGATGGTCGCCGCGCGTAACGCAGTGGAAGCTCCGGAACCTGTACGAGCGGACATCGGCAGGAATCTGGGACGAAGACCTGATCAACGATGTCGGTATGACTCTATACATGCGCTGCCGCGACATCCTGAGCATTCACCAGGCGGAAACCAGCGGAGAGGTGACGTGCCCTCGATGCGACGCTGCCGGCCGAACGACCCTCATCCCGCGCCGTGGTGACCGCTGGACCCCCATGACATGCCCTGAGTGCGGCTGGTCGCTGACCTGGGTGGAATACCATGCGACGTTCCACCGGCGACAACTCAATCCGGGCGGTGCGGTGACCTCGTTCCGGACCTTCGTCGCTGCCTTTGAGCGGTCCCGTGATCCGCGGGGCCGAATGCTGGCCATCGATCGCGTCATTCATGAGTTCCACTACTCGCTGCGCGAACTGCCGGATCAACCCACGCGAGCCGCTGGCGTCAACCTCATCGCCGGCAACCTCACGCAGGTCGAGGCCTTCCTGAGCAATCTGAGTGGTATGGACCTGCCCGAGGCGTTCCACGAGACCGACAGGACGTGGCGCGCGAAGCGAGCCACCATCCGCTGGGATGACATCCTGGAGAAGAAGCGCAATCTCCGGGCAGCGGCCGGCCGCCCGCGTCCATCGCCCCCGCCGGAGGGCTGACACTGAACCCAGGGCGCACGTGATGGCCACGCTGGCGGGCCGCAAGGCCGTTGCCCGGTGGGTGAAAGGAGAAGGAAGTCGATGGTAGCGATACTGCTGCCCCTGCTGCTGCTGTGCTGTCAGGCCGCCGCGGCTGAAGACCTGGTCGTCGCGGTGGTTGCTTCGGACAACCCGCAACTGGCTCAACCTGTCCCACGCACGGAGGCACTGACCGCGGACCAGGTCCTGGCCATGGTTCGGCGAGCGGTCGACCTGGTGGGTGGGATGGCCTCGGTCGTGCCCGACACGGCCCGGCTGGTCGCCATCAAACCCAACATAGTCAAGGACGATGTCTCGGGTTCCGGCGTGGTCACCGATGCTCGCGTGGTTCGCGCCGTGGCGCTGCTGGTACACGAAGTGGCGCCAGGAGCCAGGCTGCGGATCGCCGAGGGAGCCGGGGGTTGGATCTCTCCCGCCGCCCGCGACTGCACTCTCGTTCCCGAGTGGGCCAGGCCAGCGGACGGCTTCGAGACGGCGGGCCACCGCGCCGTAGTACGCGAACTGCGCGCGGCGGGCATTGACATTGAGTGCGTCGACCTGAACCTGGACGCGTCGCGCCTGTTGACGGTCCCGGGCGGCGGCCTGGCGCGCGATCAGTACGACGTGGCTGCGACCATTGTCGACGCCGATGCGTGGATCAACTGCCCGATCGCCAAGACCCACGGGGCCAAGATCACCTGCTGCATGAAGAACCCCATCGGCACGCTCCCCGGTCGGCTGTACGGTTGGGCCAAAGACAGCGGCACGGCGAACCATGCCGGCATCCCTCACTCACCGGCGGTTATCGACGAGTTCCTCGTGGACCTGTGGCTGACCACCGAGGTAGACCTGAACGTGGTGGACATGATCGCCGGGACCGAGGGCGGGGCCTTCGAGGGTAAGCCCCACCGCGCCAACCTCGTCCTCGCCGGCCGCAACCCAGTAGCCACAGACCTGGTAGCCGCCCGCCTGATGGGGTTCAACCCAGATGATCTGGAGTTCGCCGACCTGGCCTGGCAGCGCGGCCGCGGCCCCGGGCGGCTCACCCACGTCGAGGTGCGCGGGGAGCCCCTTGACCCGCTGGTGACGCGGTACCGCAAAGCCGGGGCCGATTACGGCAGCAACAGTGAGTGGGGCGAACAGGCCAGCTACGGTACCGGACCTCGTCGCTGGACTTTGCTCGGGCCGCGCCCGACGGCCGACACGCTCACGAGTCAGCAGCTTGCCGCGCTGACGCCGGAGCCGGGGCGGGACGGCTGGTCGCCGTTGGTCTGGTTCGGCCACGACCGAATCGACCTCGACACGTATTTCGACGATCCCACCCGATGCACGGTCTACGCGGCCACCCGGTTCACCATGCCCCAGGCCGATTCGGTGCGGTACTGGCTGGGCTCGGACGAAGGCCTGCGGGCCTGGGTCGACGGCAAGCCGATCTACCAGTTCGAGGGGCGGCGACGCCACCGACTGGGCATGGAACGGGTCCCGGGTTACCTGACCGCCGGCGAGCACCAGGTCCTGGTGCAGGCGGGGCAGACCTCGGGCGGTTTCGACTTCTCGTTCAACGTCTGCGAAGCCATCGATGACCCGCTGTTCGCCGGCAACACCTACCCAGGCGTGCGCTACTTGGGTGGCGTTGACTGGGCCGGGGCCGTCGCCGATGGCGGGCGGGTTCGTGGGGAGGACGTCCAGGACGGCGGCTTCCAGCCGTTCGCCGAGTCCAACCTTACCGGCGTTGACCCACTGGACGCCTCGCGCACCGCCCCGGACTCGCTGTCGATTCGGGACGCGCACCGCGCGGTAACGGGCGATCTGATCGCCGCCGCTGCGGCCGCGGCCCGACTGACCACGGGTGGCCTCGACCGCCAGACGACGGCGTGCTTGAGTACGACCCCGTTTGCCGTGAGCTATGCGCGGTACCAACCGCCCGGCCTGGGCTACGGACCAGCGCCTGGCCGACTCCTCGGCTGGCTCGGACTGCGGTATGACATTCGCTCGGGCGCGCGCCACCGCGAGGCCCTCAAGACGATCCACGGCTGGCTGGCTGCCGGCAGAATCCCCCTGATCGGTATCGGCGGCGTGTCGGCCAGCACGGCCGGCAACAGCGGGGCCAGCGAGGGCACCGGGCCGGGCGCCTGGTACCAGGTCACCGGGTACCGGAAGCAGGCGCAGGGCGTCGATCTGTTCTTGGTCGACACCGACGGCGGCAGGTGGGTACCCATGCACCGTGACTGGTGGGCGGCCTTCCCCGATGGCGAACCGCGCAATTGCCCGGTGGTGGCTGTCGAGCCCGCGGGTCGGGTCGTTACCGCGCAAGCCCTGGCCGACAGCATCGCGTCCCTGGCCCTTGAGATGGGACTGACCCCATGGCTGGAGGAACCGCCCGAGCCATGGGGCACCCGAAGACTGCCGGCTGGGTTGGCGGCGTGGGACGCCTGGGTCATTGACTGGGAGCGGCTGCCGTTGGACCGGGCCTGGCTGGAGACCGATCGCGCCGCCCAGCGTTACCTGTTGGAGTTGGGCCAGGAGGGATCGCTGACGGAGATTGCGCAGCGCCGTCGGGTGGCCGCCGCGTACCTGGTGCTGGCCGCGTCAACCGCGCCGGACCCAGCCCGGGCCCAGGCGTTCGGTGCGGCCGCCGCGGGATATGGCCAGGTGGCCGATGCGCTGCAGGAACTGGCCCGGCGCCTACCGGCCAAAGTGCGCCCTCCGTGGAACGAGGCTGAGACGCAGGCACTGGACTCGCTCCCCCAGGCCCGACCCCTGGTGCGCCAGGCCCGCGCCGCCGAACGCCAGGCGCTGTCGTCGCTGGCGGCGCTCCTCGGACGCGGCGAACTGCCACCCGCCGCCGAAGACCCGCTGCGCCTCAAGTCGAAGGGGTATCGGCTGTTCACCTGGAAGGCCGCGGCTTTCCGCGGCGTCATGGACCTGACCTGCGACGACCGCGGCCTGCGCGAGGCCGTGCTCTCCGGCAAGGACGCCGAGGGAGTCCGTCGCGAGATAAGTCAAGCCGTAGCGCACGAGCCCGGTTGGTTGGTCGTCGTCGAGCCGGTGCGCGGCGTCGGTTCGTACACTGTGGTGCAGCAGCCGGATGCGGCCAACGGGTGGTCCCTGGTAGTGCGACTCGACAGTACCCACGGGCGCAACACGCCCACCGAGTTGGTGGTCTGGGCCGTGCCGGCCGCCCCCTGACACGTGATGGGACCTGACTTCGTCAGGGGCAGCGCCGCCAGGGAGCGCTGCCCCTTCCCACCGGGCGCAGGCCCTTGCGAAACCCGTGGCTTCGTCCCCGCCGTTGATGCCCTTCGGTCAGCTTGCCGGGACGGCGTCGGCTGCCGCCGCGGCCGTGCCACCAACTCCGGCCGTCCGCCTTGGAGACCCCACCGCCGCTCCGCGATGCGGGAAGGCAGGGCGCGTGCCTGCGAGAAGCCGCCGACCGCGTCGAGGTCTTGTCAGGACCCGCAGACGCCGCGGGTCGGAGGCTAGCGGGTGCTCCCTCTGCTCCGGGCAGCCACGCGCGGGCAGAGCAAGGGCGGCGGGCCAACCGCCGGAGCAGCCGGGACGGAGCGGCTTTTCGACGTTCAGGTCGATAGGGGTCACGCTGAACGGATTGGGCGGCACCAGGGAACGACGGCCGCGGACGCGCGCCTACCTGGTCGATGCCGGGCCCGTCGCGGCACCCGTCCGCGTCGGCGCCCCGTTGGGGGACGCGCTCACGCGCCCGGGCTGCGGCTTGGGCCGGAAGAGGGAGTCGCGGATGCCTAGGGCGATGATCTCGTGCCCCCTGGCGTTCGGGTGCGGGTCCTCGAAGGAAACCCAGAGGGCTGACGGATCCTCGTTAGCGAAATACGGCAGCAGATCCACCACCTCGATGCCATTG
>CAITNQ010000348.1 GCA_903893785.1 uncultured Gemmatimonadota bacterium | reverse complement strand
GTGGGCCGGGACGCGGGCCTGGCGGGCACGTTGGTGATGGCCGGCACCGAGCTGGTCAAGAGCGCCGGCTGGGTATCGCCCGAGACGCTGGCGTCGATGCCCTACACGATGGTGGTCGCTACCGGCCTGGCGACGATCGCGGTGCGGTTCGCCTGGAAATGGTTGGGTAGATACGTATCCTGACGTAGATCGGAGCTCTGTTAAGGCGCGTAAGTGTGGGTCCTTATTGGACTTACGTGCATACGGGTCCGCTCAGCCCGGCGATCTCTTAGCGTCTGGTTCTGCCGACAGGTTAACCCTGGTCCGGCCCCAAAAGGGGCCGCGCACACTGGCGGAGTGGCATGCCTGAGCTGATGGGGGTCATCGAGTACGCAGCCTATCGAGGCGTGTCTCGGGTGACCATCCACAACTGGACGAAGAAGGGGCTGGTCACTCGCACGGCCGACGGCCGCATCGATGTGGCTCCGTCCGACGCCCGGTTGCTGGAGGAGGCCGGACTACCTGTTCCGGAGCGCGTGCCGCGGGTCGCCGTGGTCGCCAGTGATGGCGACGCCGTCTGCGACCCGATCGCCGCGCCCGAGCTGCGTCCGCCTCCGCTGGCGGCCGTCGACAGCGTGCAGGAGACCCTGGCCGAGGTCGGCGAAGAGATCGGACAGTCGGCCCCGGATGACCTCGGCGGCCTGAACGGCGCCGGCGTCACGCTGACCGACGCGCGGAAAGCGAAGACCGTCCAGGACACGCACCTGACGCGCTTGAAGGTGCAGCAGCTCCGTGGTGACCTGGTGGACCGCAAGGCGGCCGAGTCGCAGGCGTTCGCGGCCGGGCGCCTCGAGCGCGACGCCTGGATGGCGTGGCCGGCGCGGGTTGCCCCGCAGATGGCCGCCGATCTACGACTCGACGCCCGCGAGATGCACTCCGTGTTGGAGCAGTACGTCCGCGAGCACCTGGTGGAACTGAGCGGCGCCCAGACGATGGCGACGGACTGACATGGCTACTTCGCCGATCGTGGTCGCGGATCCCGTGGGCGTCGCCGACGCTTCGTCGGTGGCGCATGCGTACTGGGACGGGCTGCGGCCGCCGCCGCGGCTGACGGTCTCCGAGTGGGCCGATCGGTACCGCATCCTGCCCTTGACGGCGGCCGAGCCGGGTCGCTGGCGCACCAGCCGCACGCCCTACCTGCGCCAGATCATGGACGTGCTGTCGCCGTCCGACCCCGCCGAGTTTGTCGTCTTCATGAAGGGCGCGCAGCTCGGCGCCACCGAGGCCGGCAACAATTGGCTCGGGTACTGCATCCACCATGCCCCCGGCCTGATGCTGATGGTCTACCCCGGCCTGGCTGAGGTCAAGCGCAACACGTCCACTCGTATCGACCCGCTGATCGCCTCGACGCCCGAACTCCGCGAGCGCGTCGTCGAGCCCCGCAGCCGCGACGGTGGCAACAGCATCTTCCGTAAGAAGTTCCCCGGCGGCGAGTTGGTCATGACCGGCTCCAACAGCGCCGTGGGCCTGCGGTCGACGCCGGCGCGTTACCTGTTCCTGGACGAAGTCGACGGGTACCCCGGCGAGGCCGGTGTGGAGGGCGACCCGGTCAACCTGGCCGTGCAGCGCACGGTGACGTTCAAAACCCGCCGCAAGATCCTGATGGTGTCGACGCCGACGATTGAGGGCCGCAGCCGCATCCAGACCGCCTACGCGACTACCGACCAGCGTCGGTTCCACGTCCCGTGTCGACAGTGTGGCGCCTTCGCGACCATCGACTGGGTCCAGATCAAATGGCCCGACGGCCGGCCCGACGAAGCCGTCTGGCTCTGCCCGGACTGTGGCGCGTCGCACCAGGAGCACCACAAGAAGGCGCTGCTCGAAGGCGGCCAGTGGCGTCCCACCGCCGCCGGCGATGGCCGCCATGTCGGCTTCCACCTGTCGGCCCTCTACAGCCCGTGGGAGTCCTGGGGCGACATCGCCGCCGACTTCCTGCGCACCAACGGCAACCCCGCGCAGTTCAAGACCTGGGTCAACACCAAACTCGGCGAGACCTGGCGCGAGCGCGGCGAGGCACCCGAATGGGAACGGTTGTACGAACGTCGCGAGGCCTACCGCATCGGCGTCGTGCCGGCGGGTGGCCTGCTGCTCACCGCCGGCGTCGACGTGCAGCAGGACCGCATCGAGGCCGAGATCGTTGCTTGGGGCCGTGACCACCAGTCCTGGTCGGTCGACTACCGCGTCCTGGTTGGCAGCACCTCGCGCCTGGACGACCCGATCTGGGACCAGCTGTCCGCGCTGCTGCAGGAGTCCTGGCCCCACGTCAGCGGCGTCGACATGCCGTTGACCCGGATGGCCATCGACGACGGCTACAACTCGCAGCTGGTGCGTGCCTGGGCCCGCCGGCACCCCGGACCGCGCGTCCTGGTCACCAAGGGACAGGACCGCATGACCATCCCGATCAGTCGACCGTCCGCCGTCGAC
>CAITNQ010000347.1 GCA_903893785.1 uncultured Gemmatimonadota bacterium | reverse complement strand
TCCGCTTGCGCGCCGCGCGCCCACGAAGGCGGGACTTCATCTTGTGGTAGGCCGCCATCGACGCCCAGTTGGGGAGCTCGTCCCAGCCAATCCACGAGTAACTGTGGCCCTGGTAGCGGGGGAACTCGAGGTCAGAGTCAAGCGAGCGGAGGCGCAGCACCGCTCCGCCGGGGAACCGCCATTCAGGCGGCGTCGACGCGCGGTACTCGCCGCCGACCAGCGGGTAGATCTCGAGCGACCGTTGGACGATCTCGTCCAGCTCCGGGTAGGTGCGCCGGAACAGGATTCCCTGCCAGCACGCCCCTTGGCCGACGTCCTGGAGGAAGTCGCCCAGCAGGTAGTCCGTCTTGCCGCCGCCGGCCGCACCGCCGTAGAACAGCTCGTCCACATCACGGGCCGCCTCGATCGCCGTCGTCTGCGGCCCCGTCTGCGGCGTCCATGCCACCCGGGTCGGGCTCGACTTCCTCCGCAAACCGAAGGACTGCGTCGACGGAAGCGCCAAGAAGCTCCGCAACGCCCGACGCGTCCTGGGTCCTGAGGTAGTCTGTGTCGCCATGGTTGCGCAGCTGCTCCGTGATACTCTTGAGGCCGACCTCGAGCAGTTCGGCCGTTCGTTTCGCGCAGCGCAGACGGTACTCGGCTATCTCCAGGTCGTACGCCGAACGCAATAGTTTTGTTTCGGAACTGTTCGATGCGCTCTGGAACGATTCGTCGCGCCACCGCAGAACCGTGGACCGCGATACCCCGTGCTCGCGGGCCAGGTCGGCCATCTTGGCGCCCAACGCGAGCGCGGCGAGGACCGCAGCCTTCGTCTCAGCCAGATAGCGGGGTCGCATCAGCAGCGCCTTACGCCGTATACCGGCCGAGCCACTTGACCACGAACCGAACCGCCACCGTGACCACGCCTGTGGCAACGATCAGCAGGTTGGGCGAACCGCTGATGGTCTCGGCCACGCCCCACCCCTGGCTCCTCGCCATCTCCAGCGCCGCACCAACGACGACCGAGCCGATCAGGCTGTCGCGCCCGACGCGGCCCGTGCTCGCCCAGCCTGCGGCGTCGATCCGCCCAGGCCCCACAACGACCGGCTGCTGTAGCGCCGCCGGGTCGACCCAATCATTCGTCTGCGTCACCTGTGCTCTCCTCGCCCTGTTCGACCTACCCGGGATGGCCACGGCGGATCACCAACTCCGCCAGCGCCACACCGATGCCGGTCAGCATCAACCCGACCAGGCTGTAGACGATCCGCTTCACCGGCTCGTATTCCTCACGGCGCACGTAATGGGTCTCCATGTGCGCCCGCATCTCGGCGAAACCCGCCTGCATTTCGTCGCGCAATCCGGACACCTGTCGGGTGAGCGCGGCGACGCTTGTGGCCAACGCCGCCAGGTTTGCCTCGATGGTGGCCAGGCGCTCGCTGTGGGCGCTGCAGATGGCCAAGACCTGCTCCTGTTCCGGCGGCATGTTACGGGGCCTCAGTCGGCCGCTGTGCCACGGCCGCGTTGAAGTGGCGGCAGAAGCGCGCCACGTGTTGGCCGGTGCGCAGCGGGTAGCACCGCAGGCGCCACGGGTTGCGGGCATCGGCCTCTTGGTACACGCCGCCGGCGTTGTAGGCGGCGGCCACCAGCGGCGGGTCGTAACCGGTGCGGGCCCGTTGAGACGCGATGTAGGCAGTGCCCGCGACGATCGAGTTCGCCGGCACCAGCAACCAGGCGCGGGTGACGTTGACTGCGGGCACTGCCTCCTGGGCGGTGCTGATCAGTGTCTGCATCAACCCGCACGACAGCTTACCTGGCGTGCGATCGTCGTCGACGTAACCCGGCTCGATGCGCACGGAGTCTGCGCGTCCGGATGACTCCGTCGCGATGGTGGCGGCGATCAGCTCAGGGGGGACGTGGTAGGTGGTGGCGGCGTCCTGGATGGCGGCGCCGAACCGCGCATAGATGCTGGCGAGGAGGGCCCGTTGCGCGGAGTCCGGCGGAGCGAGCTGGCTCGCTGACGTGGCGTTACCGCGCAGGCGGACCTGCAGTCCGGACGCCGATAGGCGCCACTCGATGGGCGACAAGAAGCGTTGGTGCCACTGGGCCAGGGCGGCCGGGTAGAGCGGCGACGGTAAGGCCAGGGTGTTGATGAGTGTCGCTGCCATGAGCGCTGCGCTCACGCCGGCGCGGGCGCGCGTTCCGCCCGGCCCTGCAGGGAGCGCCAACGGAAATGGTCTACCATGGTCTGGCAGTCCATGCTGGCTTTGGCTTTGATCACCTGGCGCCGGAGCTTTGCGTGGGCACGCTCGACGTGCCTGTCGGTGACGACGGCGCCGGCGTGAAGGCGGAGGATGCGCCGCACCTGAGCGTCCTGGGCGGCACTGCGGGCGTCCACGCAGGCGTCCACGCAGGCGTCCACGCGAGCGTCCACGCCAGGGACGGTGTCGACGGCGTTGCCCGGCTGGGCATCGGAGGGACTGGTGGGGCTGGACTCGGTCACTGACCGGACTCCATCGCCTGCCTCCCGGTGTGCGTCGACGTGCGACCGCGGGGCGCTGGGGTGGCGGGCTGGAGTCAGGGTCGAGACCCACCGGCCCGGGGGGCTCGGGGCCCTGACTCCGGTGTTGAGGGTGATGGTCGGCCGTAGCAGCGACGCCCTTACGTCGCGGGTTGGCTGGCCAGCCCAGAACGGGAAACGGGAGCCCTTGACCGGAGTAAGGGCTCCCGTTTCCTGCCGCCATCGGCTGCTTTCCCCACGGAGGGACCGCAGTCGACTATCGGTGCGCTACCGACAGAATACTGTCCTAAGTGCCGTCTGTCAAGTCAGTTTCCCGACGCGCAACTTCTATACCTGTCAACGTGTTAGGCTACAGTGTGTGGTTGTTACACTGCGTGTCCTGTTGTAGGCTGGCGTGTGCAGGAGAAACTTGACAAGTGCACGGATGGGCACGTATGATTCTGGCACGGCAGCGAGCTGCTACGGGGTCGCGCGAGTGCACACGGCGAGCCTGGCGGTCGCCGCCTGAAAACAAATGACCGGCCGGGGTATCGGGCCCCGACCGGCCATCTTCAGCGGAGGCGGGTCGGGGATGCCGACTGCCTCCGCACTCACACCAGGACCTCCGGGAAGGTGCCAGGTGCATCCTGAGTATACCCTACCCACAGAAAGCGTGCAAAGGCGACTCGACTGTCGCCATATCGCGCGCCGTCCGCCGCTACAGCATACTGGCCTGCTCGGCGTCTGCTGCTGGCACGGCCTTGGCAGCCTTCTTGAAGGTCGTCACCGTCGGAGGCATATTGGCGTCGCCACCGGCGAGCAGCTGGCCGACGGTCAGCAGTTGGGTGCGCGGGTAGCGGATCTGGACTGGCTGGCCAGATCATTGCGCGGCTGTCTGCTTGGTCACTGTTTCATTCGCCAGGAGGTTGAAAGCGTCGCGCAGATCGGTCCACACCTCGGCCCAGTCGGCGCTGGTGAGTTCGGCGTCAG
>CAITNQ010000346.1 GCA_903893785.1 uncultured Gemmatimonadota bacterium | reverse complement strand
ACCTCCGGGTCAGAGCCCAGGTTGCCGATGAGGATGACCTTGTTCACGCCGCGTGACGCCATGCCCCGTGCTCCTTTCCCTCCCGCCAAGTGGGTGCGGCTGCGTGCCGTTACCAGAGGCTTGCCGGTCGCCGCCAGCAGCCGCACGGATATCTTACCACCCCTGGCTGTCAGCGTCAACCGGTCTGCCCGCAGCCTCTGGCGCTGGTCCGGCCACGGCCCGGCTGCTGCTCGCGGCGACCGGCCCTTGAGCCGGCGGGTGACCTGGGGTATCTTGGCCTTGATCGCGAGCGCCTGTCCGGGAACTGCGCGGAGTGCCGCCACCATGGCCTGTTTCAGCCTGCTGTTCGTCGATGACGAGACCGACTTCCTCGCTACCATGGAGGAGTTCTTCGCCAGCTTCGGGTACACGGTGTACACGGCGCGCAACGGCCAGGAGGCGCTGCTGCGGCTGAAAGACCACAACCCGGATGTCATGTTCCTCGACATCTCCATGCCGCATATGGATGGCAACGAAGCCCTGCGCCTGGTGCGGGAGGTGGCGCCGGCCACCCGCGTCATCGTCGTCTCCGGCTATGCCTCCACGCAACTGGCCCGCCAGCTGCTTCAGGAAGGCGCATACGACTTCTTCCAGAAGCCCGTGGACCTGCTGCAGCTGCAGGAAGCCGTCGAACGCCTCAAGGCCCTGAGCGAGCTCTCCTGAGGCGGATGGGCGTCCTGCAAGGTCGTGCTTGACAGCCAATCGGGTCGTCTTTATCGTAGTCGCAGGAGCCTCAACCCAGGCCATGGCAAAGACCGGTTCCCCTGCCGGTCCGCTGTGGTTGACGCCCCGACACCCCACTCTGTTGGCCCTGTCTGTGGTTTGTTTCCAGGGTTCTCGCCTGGTTTCGGGCCGTGCGCCTGGCCGTGCCCTGGCTGGCGCCAGGTTAGTGGCCGCCGCGCCGCAATCCGCCGGGCGTGCCGGGGTGGGGCACGAGCAGCCGGTCGCCGTCGCGGGCGGGCGGGACCGGGAACGAAATGCCAACCCGTCAAGGGAAAAAGGGATAACCCATGGTCGGAACACCCACCGTCGTCCTGGACGTTGGCGCGTCGAAGGTCCTCTGCCTGGTCGGCGAGCGGCAGGCGGGCCGGGACCTGAAGATCTTGGGAATGGGCAGTTGCAGTCCCTCCGGCCTGCGCCGCGGGGCCGTCGTGGACATGCCCAAACTGGTCGAATCCATCCGGCATTCGCTCGCCGAGGCTGAGCGCACCGCCGGGGTGAAGATAACCGGGGCCTTCATCGGCCTGGCTGGACATGAACTAGTGGCGCGGACGAGCCGCAGCGCCGTGGCCATTGCCGGTGTGTCCACCCCGATCGACGAGGATGATGTCAACCGCGCGCTGGCCGCGGCAGATCAGGACGTGCCCGCCAACGACTCGCTGGTGACGCTGCACCGAGTGATTCAGACCTACGCGGTGGATGGCGAGCCCGTGCAGAACCCGCTGTGGCTGCACGGCAACAAACTCGAGGTCCAGACCCTGACCGTGGCCGCTTCCCGCCAGGCCTGCACCACGCTAAGTCGCGCCGTGGAAGAAGCCGGCATTGATGCGGCCGGCTTCATCCTGGAGACCGTGGCCACTGCCGGAGCGGTGGTCTCGACGGACGAGCAGGAGATGGGCGTCGCGGTGCTGGACATCGGCGCCGGATCGTCTGACCTGGCCATCTTCCACGGTCAACTACGCCACGTGGCCGAGATTCCCTTTGGCGGCGACGACATTACCAACGACCTGTCGCTGGTCCTGAACATGACCCGGCGCAACGCCGAGCAACTCAAACGGGAGTATGGCTGCGTCTGCTGTGACTCCGAAGAAGGCGAGCAGAGCATCTCGTTCCAGACTACCGCCATGCGCACCCGCACGCAGACGCGTTTCCAGCTGAGCCAGATCATTGAGGCACGGCAGCGCGAGATCTTCGAGTTTGTCCGCCAGGAGGTGGCGCGCAGCGAGGTCGGCCAGAAGCTGGCCGCGGGCATGGTCATCACCGGGGGCGGCGCTCTGCTGCAGAACCTGCCCCAGCTGGGTGAGCAGGTCCTCGGAATGCAGGTGCGCATCGGGTTGCCGCAGGACGTGACCGCCTCCGAACCGATCGATGATCCCCACTACGCCACCTCGATCGGCCTGCTCCGGTTCGCTGTCGATGGACATCAGGAGGAAGCCACGGGCCCGGCGAACCCGCCGGCAGTAAGCGAAGGGCTGCGCGAGAAACTGGCGCGGCTTTTCAGTTTTTTTTGAGCGACCCCGGGCGTCTTGACACGGATGCCCGGCGACGCTAATTTTAGACTCCTGTGCCGTACCTGAATGACATCGTGCCACCCTAGCTCAGTCGGTAGAGCAACTCACTCGTAATGAGTAGGTCGCCGGTTCGATTCCGGCGGGTGGCTCCATGCACGACAGGGGATCGCGTCCTAGGACGCGATCCCCTGTCTCTTATGCCGTCGGGCGTGCCGCAACCCATGCCCGGGCGCACGACAGAGCCGGGAGTCCGCCGGCTGCGCCCCGCCGCGGTCGGTGCCCCTCCTCCCCATCGCGACGCCTTCGGGCCCTGCGCCGGGCCCCGGGCTCGGACGCCGGGCCACTCTCCTCTCCGGCGGGTGATTTGGCCGCTGCGGTCGGCAACCTTATTTTCGGAAGCTGTCGCCGTTGGCGGAGTGCACTTGCGTGATTGTGCCGGCCCTGTGGTGCGGGCCCAAACCCAGGGGGTGCCGATGGACTTGGGGCGTCGTATCCAGAAACACCGCGAGGCTGCCGGATTGTCGCTACGCCAGCTCGCTGACCAGGCGGGAGTATCCCACAGCTCGCTGGCCAAACTCGAGGCCGGAAAGGTTCGAGGCCTTCATTCCGAGACTCTGGTGGCTGTGGCGCAGGTCCTTAACGTATCCCTGGACCTTCTGGTCTACGGCAGCACCTCGTCGCGGGCCATGGCCATGCCGCGGCTCAATCCGGCCGACTACCCGTTCCCCGCGTACACGACGCTGGACGGCCGGATCACGGCGGTCAATCGCCTGCTGGTGGAGGCGACGGGGTGGCCCGAAACGGAAATGGTCGGTTCGCGGTTGGAGTTAGCGCGGTTTGTCTATCCTTCCGCCAACGCGGCCGTTCGTGACCGGCTGATGGTCACGGAGCAGAACCACATTCTGGTGCACAAAACGCAGAGCGCCGAGACGCGGGGCGGGGTGCTGCACCTGATCCGCCTGGGAACCGACGACGAGATCACCAAGTCCGTCAATGAGTTCCGGACCCTGATCCTAGGCACGCGTCCGCCACTGGGCGCGGCCCTGCGCCGGGCGCAGAGCATCATCCGTTTCTTCGGCATGCGCGGCATCAGCGTCACCTACCTGGACCCCGACGTCGGCGACGGGATGCGACTGCTCGCCAATGAGCTGGAGACCAATCCCGCCCTGCCCGACGATCAGCTTGAACAGCTGCGCCGATGCAAAGCACTCGGGGTGCCCTGCGAGTACCTGGTCAGCCACCTTGGTCCCGAGGGGGCCCCGCTGGGCCCGGCTTACCCGCGGCGCGTGCTCAGTCTGCCGTTTGGCCGGCACGTCATCGCCTATGGCTGGGCCGGTGACTTGACCCTGGCCAACTTCCGGCGCCTGGTCTACGAGTTGTCCAACACCATCCACACCACGGTGGAGCAGTTGGCGGGCGCCTGAAGCAGGCGCGCCGCGCCATCCGCTGGGCTGTCCCGTGCCCGCGACCGCGGCCAGCAGTTCGGCGCGGCGGACGGGCCTGGCCGCGTAGTCGTCCGCGCCGGCGCCTGGCAGGGCCGCGTTCTGCCCTTCCCTCCCCTTGACCGCGGTGCGTTGGGTGGCCGCGTCGCCCTGCTTCCGGGT
>CAITNQ010000345.1 GCA_903893785.1 uncultured Gemmatimonadota bacterium | reverse complement strand
CCCATCGAGCGCGTGCAGTGACTTGGCCAGCAGGGGAGCCGCGGCCAATGAAGCCGCGACGGTTTTGACGAAACTGCGCCTGTGCATGACGTCTCCCAAATGGCTTGTTGGGGGTGGGACGAGCCCGTCCCGACGGCGGTGACCCGCAGCCGCAGCGGTACGGGGCGAAGCTCACCAGAATAACACCCGCGGGCCCCGGCCCGTCAACGCAGAAGGTCCGGCCCTGACAGCAGCGCGGGTCGAACGTTATATTGCGCCCTTGGAGCCACCGCGCAGCCGGCCACAGCAGGGCGACCCGCCGCGAAGCCCGCGACCGGATCGGTCGCCGGAGCGTGACCCAAGGCAGCAAACTACCGTGACCAAGGCCCAGGTCCCACGCCGCCACCCGGGCGGCGGGCGACGGGCATTCGTCGGGAGGGAAGGGTGATGGAAAGGGCGCTAGTAACTGCACTGCTGGTTGCCGTGCTGGCCGGGGCCGCCGGCAGTCAGGATGCCACCAGTCCACCGGCAGCCAAAGGGCTGCCGTTCAGCCCGGTAAGGCGGGCCGGTGCCACCCTCTATATCGGCGGGCAACTGCCGCGGACGCCGGAAGGGGTGGACGTTCGTGGCACCGTTGACGCGCAGACCCGACAGGTCATGGACAACGTCGGGCGTCTCCTGCAGCAGAACGGTTACACCTTCGACGATGTCGTCAGCTGCACCGTCTATCTGACCAGTCTGCAGGACTACAAGGAGATGAACGAAGCCTACGCCGCCTATTTCCCGGGAGCCTTCCCGACGCGTGTCTGCGTTGGCGGGGTGGAGATCGCCTTTGGTTTCCGCGTCGAGGTAAGCTGCGTGGCTTACAAAGAGTGAGGGGACCGGCGAGCCGGTGGGCGGTAGCCGATGGTCGCGGAGCCCTTCAGGCCTGAGCGCCTCAGGCGTCGCCCTGGGGCAACCACTCCTGGATCTTGCGGCAGATGGCCCAGGCCTGTGAGGCGCTGGAGATCTCGAACTTGCTCCTGGGCAGGTAGCTGCCCTCGCGCTTCTGATACCGGCGGATGGAGATGCGCGAGGGACCGAACTCGCCTGTTTGGCGATCGGCATCCTGGTACAGGAACATGATGGTCGTCCAGGAGCCCTTGCTCAGCACCTCTTTGGCAAGCTCGCGCCGCAGGACCTTGCCGTCTTCTTCGTAGTGGATCGTCAGTTCGTCGATCGTCTCAGCCATGACTACCCCCGGGCGGCGCTACCAGCGGTTCAGGTTGCCCATGATCCGGCCCAAGTCAGCTTGCAGGGCCTTCTTGTCGTTCTCGAGCGCCGCAGCCCGGACCTGCTCGGACTGCACCTGCTCGGTCAGCTGCTCAACGCGCGCCTCCAAGGCAGCGGCGCGCCGGGCCTGAACTACCGTGTCTGCTTCGGCGGCTGCAGTCCTGGCCCGGTACTCTTCAGTGGTCCTGGCGATACCGTCTTCCAGCGTCCGGACCTGGGACTCGAGAGCGGCTGCCCGCGATTCCTCTGCCTGGCGCACCTGGGTTGCCAACGCCAACCCCTGCTCGAGCGAACGGATCTGCTCGGCCTGCCTGGCGGCGGTAACCGCCGCTTCCGCCAACCGGCGCTCGCACTCAGCCCGCGTTGCGGCCAGGTCGCGTTCAAGGGCCTGGCTCTGGGTCTCCAGGCCTGCCGCCCGGTCCGCCTCGGCCTGGGAAGTGGAGGCCAGCTTGCCTGCCCGCGCTTCCAACTCGCGCGCCGCTCGGACCTGGGCCGACAGCTGCTCCTGCACCTCGGCCTCGCGACGCTGCTTCTCCTCCAGTCGCTGGCGCAACGTGGTCAGCTCGCTCTCGGCTTCGCGCAACCGCCTTTCGGCATCGTGGCGCGCCTTGCGGGCCTTCTCCTCAGCTTCTGAACGCGCCTTCTCCGCGCGTGCCTCGGCCTCGTGGATCTGCTTACTCGTCTGCTCCTGCAGGCGCTGCCGCTCGGCGTCAGCCTGCTCGCGCAGGCGGGTGCGTTCGTCGTGCAGGGTCTTCTCGCGGTTCTTCAGCTTCTCGCGCAGCTGCTGGCATTCCTCGGTAGCCGCCTGGCTGCCACGCAGGGCCCCGTCCAAACGCTGTTCGGCCTCCTGGCGGCCGCCTGTCTCCACGTCGAGCAACTGATGGAGGCGCGCAATCTCGTCGCGCTGGCGGGTCAGTTCAGCCTTGTACCGCGATGCCGTAAGAAAGGCGAGAATGCCCATTGCGGTCCTCTATAGATCGTATTCGACATCCACAGCGGTATGGGCCGGTACGGGGCACGACCTGAACCGAGACAGCGACACGGCGCCTTTGGGCCTCAGGCGATTTTGCCCACCTGGCGCCACTCGACCTCCGGCATGTCCATGGCCAGTTTGAGCGCCCCCGCAGCGCCGGCGTAAACCGGGTCCTCGACTGTCGCGACGCGACAGGGGCCGAACTCGCTGAGGTTGCTGCGCACCTCTTCGGCCAGGCCGCGGATCTGACTGCCGCCGCCGGCCAGCAGAATGTTCTGGCGGAGTTCGTTCTGGAACTCCGGGTCATAGGTGACGATCAACTCGCGGGCCGAACTGATCATCTCCGGGAGGATGCTCTCGCAGGCCTCGCGCAACTCCTCGGTGACGTCGTACGTCTTGGGTTTGCCCTGCACCTGGAAGTCGACGTAGATGACTTCCTTCTGCGACGAAACGAAGGCGTATTCCTCTTTGATGCGCCGCGCCATCTCAATGGTTATCGGCGAGTCTTTGACTTTCTCCTGCAGCAGCATATGGAAACGCGAGTCAATGTAGCTGCCGGCCTTGAGCAGCGTCCGCTGGTCGTCATCGGAAGGAATCGTGCCGTGCATCCGGCACATGTCCAGCGAACCGGCACCGATGTCGATGATAAGGGCATTGTTGAACATGTCCAGACCGTACGCGACCATGAACGGTTCTGAGGCCACGATGGCGCTGGCCACCTTGCCGCGGAACGCGTCGCGCAGGATCTGACGGTCTTCAACCGTGCTGCGGGCCGGGGCCCCGATGACGGCACGGATCTCCTGGCCGTCGCGGCACTCGGTCAGGCCTAGCACGCAGGTCACCAGGTGCTCCACCGCTTGCGTTTCGCGCACCGACCGGCTCGAAGGTTCCTCGTCGGCGGTGGGCCGGTAGCGGAAGACGCCGTGCTCCAACGGCCAGATCATGTCCACGGCCATCCGGTTGCGGAGGCACTCCTGGCCGATGACCACCTGTTTCTTGAGGAAACGGTAGGAGATCAGGTCTTTCGGCCACCCCACCACGCTGGCCACGGTAGCACGGACATCATTGCTCGTCACCACGGAGCACTGCGACGTGCCCATGTCGATGCCGACGTACAGGATGTCGCCCTCGCGACCTTGGGCGCTGGCTGCCGCATTCAGTGCCATGTCCCCTACTCCCCGGTGAGAACTGGAAGCGCGCATAATGCCTAATTTGGGGCTAATTGTAAGCGGCGGTGAGGAGGTATGTCAAGGCGCACCCGTCGGATGCGGCTCGGACCGGGGTACAGGAGGCAAGTTCGTGACACGACGGGTGCGGCTTAACGTGGGCGCCAGCCTGGCGCTGAGCGCGGTTCTGTTGAACCTGCCGAGCGCTTCGTCATCGGCCCAGGGGCCCAGTGTCGCAGGCGAAGTCCTGGTGCGTTTCTCGGCCCGGGCAGCCAAGGCGGCCGACGACCGGTTGATGACCGCCCTGGCCCCTTTCGCGCCGGTAGCCGTCGCGCCGCTGCTGCCCCGCAGCCGGCGGGCCCGTCTGGCTGGTGCTCCGGCGATCGAGCGGTGGGTCCGTGTGCGCTATGCCGATGCCCGCGAGCCGGCGGCCGTCGCCGCCGCCTGCGCGCGTCTGGAAGGCGTGGAGGCCAGCCAGCCCAACTGGCTGAGCCCCGTGGCGTCGTCACCGGACGACCCGCTATATCCTCGCCAGTGGGGCCTGGGTGCCCTGGCCTGGCCGGACGTCTGGCCACCGGGACCGGGCGCGACGGTGGTCGTGGGCGTCGTCGATTCGGGCATCGACGTGGACCACCCGGATCTGCTCGGACGGATCTGGCGCAATGGGGCCGAGGCCAACGGCCGCGCCGGGGTAGACGACGACGGCAACGGGTACGTCGACGACGTGGTTGGCTGGGACTTCGTCGACGCGCCCGGCCTGGGGGGCACAGGGGACTGCCTCGATCCTGACGACGACCCTGACGACGAGTCGGGACATGGCACGCACGTGGCCGGGATCATCGGGGCGGCAACGGGCAATGGCCGGGGCATGGCCGGTGTGGCGGCCCGGGTGCAGTTGATGGCCCTGCGCGCCGGCTTCAATCGCGCCGGCGGTGGGTTCCTGGCCGATGCCGCCGCCGCCGCCGCCATCGCCTACGCCGCCGACAACGGCGCCCGGGTGGTCAATCTGAGCTGGGGCGACTCACGCTACGCGCCGGTGGTGGCCGATGCAGTAGACTACGCGACCGCTGCCGGCTGCCTGCTGGTGGCCGCTGCGGGCAACGAAGGCAACGATCAAGTCCTGAGCCCGGCCCGGTTGCGTCAGGTCCTTGCGGTGGCCGCCGTAGATGCCAGCGGCGGGGCGGCTCAGTACTCGAACCGCGGCAGCGCCGTCGACCTGGCAGCGCCGGGCACTGGGGTGCTCAGTTTGATCCCCGGCGGCGGTTACGGCGAGCGGACGGGCACCTCAATGGCAGCGGCGTTCGTCTCCGGGGTCGCGGCCCTGACGCTGGGGCGCCACCCCACCTGGACAGCGGCGCAGACATCCGGTGCTCTGCTGGCATCGGCCGCTGACCTCGGGCCGGACGGCTGGGACGCCGGTACCGGAGCCGGCCTGGTGCAGGCCACCGCCGCGGCAGTGGCGGACCCGCCGGTGCTGCAGCTGTTGGCCCCTGAGTGGGACCAGAACGTGGCCGACACCAACTGGGTGCAGCTGTCGCTGGCGCGGCTGGACGAGTGGCGGCTAGAGTGGCGCGAGGTGGCCGACGGCGCCGGGTGGACACTCGTGGCGGGCGGCCAAGATGGCGGCACGGTGGCCGCCAAGTGGGACACCCGGACCGTGCCGCCGGGCCGCTGTGAACTGCGCCTGCGCGGCCGGCAGGGGCCATGTTGGCTGGAAGACCGGGTCCAGGTGTGGGTGGGCCCCCAGGCGCCCGCGATCTTGGCCCCCGCGGCCCGTTCTGGGCTTGACCGCGGGCACTGGTCCCATTGGGTCCAGTGGCAGACATCGGTCCCGGCGGCAGGTAGCGTCATGCTCACCGACAGTCTAGGACAGTCGCGGCGCATCGACGCCCCGGCGCTACAGCAAGACCAGTGGGTGCGGGTGCCGGATGACCTGCCGGCGGGCACCTGGCGGGTCGACGTGCAGGCTGCAGCCGGTCGGCATGCGGGTGCCTGGACACCGGCCGGCACGGTGACCGTGGCCCCGCTGGCGCTGCCGTGGGAGTGGTCAGCGGCCGGTCACCTCCCCGCAGGGTATGCCATGCCCGGCCCGGTAGACGCCAACCGGGACGGGAACCCGGAAGTGCTGGTCATGCCGGCCGCCGACGGCCGCTATGCCGCCATCGAGGTTTGGGGCGCCCGGCCGGCAGGGTACGGCCGACTGGCCGCCCTGGCCCTGGAGGGCATACCGTGGTCGATGCGCGATCAGGACGGCAACGGGTGGCCGGAGCTGATGGCCGTCAGTGCCGGTACGACGCGTCTGTACGAAGGCGATGACGGGGCGCCGTACCCCCACCGGCTGGTGTGGGAGGGGGACGGTTTCTGGGGCGGCGAGGCGGCCGACGTGGACGGCGACGGGTGGCGCGAGACCTGGTTGCGCCGGGTCCAGCAGGCCGAGTTAGTGCCGCTTGGCGGCGGTCCTGGAGCCGGTTTCTCCCTGGGCCCGGCCCAGACGAACCCGACGGCTGGCAGGAACACCCTCGCCGTGCGTCAGGCTGTGGTACCCGATAGCCGGGCCGGCGGCGACGAATTGGTGGCCGGTGACATCGATGGTGACCTGTTCGCACTCGGCCGCGATCGGGCGGGACGGATTATCAGCACCTGGAGCCAGGCGTCCTCCGCCGATGAAGGCGAGGTGCGCCTCGTCGGCGCCGTGGGCGATCTGGACGCAGACGGCCTGACCGAGTTCGTCGTCGGCAGGTGGGCCGAGGACGGCGACCGCCCGGCCACGCGGCACTGGACGATCTGTGTGTTTGGCCGCGATGGTACCGGGTACCGGTCAGAAGCCGTGTTGCCGGTCCTGGGCGGCGACGGCAGCGGGGCGGTGGCCACGGCCGACCTGGACGGCGACGGCGAGCTCGAACTGGTGGTGGCGTCCGCGCCGGCGCTCTACGTGCTGCGCTGCAGCCCGGCGGGGACCTGGTCGCCGCTGACCTGCTTGGCGCTCGGGTCGACGCCATCTCTGTCTGTCGGCGACCTGGACGGTGACGGCAGGGCCGAGTTGGTGGCTGACATCGGCGACAGCCTGGCGGTCTGGCGCCGACCTCGGACGCAGGACCCGCGGCCGGCGGCGGTGACGGGGCTGGTGGCGCGGGCCGCAGGGCCCGGTCAGGTGGCGCTGACCTGGCACCCCACTCCCGGGGCAGCGGCCTACCAGGTGCGTCGTGACGGAGTCGCGGTGGCGTCCCCGACCGACACCCAGTGGGTGGACTCGGCCGGCGTCACCGGTGCCGCCGGCCGATGGACGGTCGCGGCCGTCAGCGCCGCTGGCGCCATCGGCCCGTTGCAGGAGGCAGTCTGGGACCGGCCAGGCGCGGCCCCGCGCGTGGTCATGGCTGAGCAGCGCGGCCCGCGCCGAGTGGCGGTGACCTTCGACGTGCCGGTGTCCGTGACCAGCGATGAACCGTTCCGCTTCCGCCTGGAACCGCGCCCTGGCCCAGCCGCCTCGGTCTGGCTTGACCAAGGCCGGACTCGCGTGCTGCTGGGGTTCGCCGACGATCTGCCGGACACGGGGCAGGTGACGCTCTGGCTAGACGGCGTGGCCACGCTTCAGGGACAGACGGCGGCGGCAGACCTACCGGCGTTCACCTTCGCCCTCCGCCCGCCAGATTCGCTGGGCGAGGTCACGCTGCGCCCCCACCCGTACCGCATCGGCGGCGTCCCGCTGCGCTTCGCCCACCTGCCGCAGGCGGCCGTCGTGACCATCCACGGGTTGGCCGGCGATCGGGTGCGATCGCTGCCACCGGCGGGCGACAGCGGCGAGGTGGCGTGGGACGGGCGCAACGACGCGGGCCAGACGGTCGCGGCGGGACTGTATCTGTACCGAGTGGAAGCACAGGGCCAGGTGCGGCGCGGCCGCCTCGCGGTCGTGGGCCCGTCACCGGGCGCGTGGTAACGGTCGCCCGGCGTGATCCCCGGACAGGCCGGAACGTCCTGACCGCACGCAGCGCCGGCGATCCGGAGCAGGGGACCGGGATGAGTCGCTCCTGCCGGGGACCGGCAAGGGTCCCGGGCGGCCCGGCCGACTGGCCGGACGCGCCCGGGGGTCCTCGTCTCAGCGGATGAAGAGCAGTTCCTGGTAGGTCGGCAATGGCCACAAGTCGTCGGCGACGAGGGCCTCGAGCTGATCGGCGGACTTCCGCAATGCCACCATGGCC
Organism: uncultured Gemmatimonadota bacterium; assembly: GCA_903893785.1. GTDB lineage: Bacteria > Latescibacterota > UBA2968 > UBA8231 > UBA8231 > CAITNQ01. The sequence continues at coordinate 11,094 of CAITNQ010000345.1, read as the reverse complement.
GGCTTCACCACTCGGCAGTAGTGGTCCGCAGTCTCCAGTGCCGCCGCTCCGGCGGGCGGGGCCAGAGACCCCTGCAGGGCCTGCAGACGTTCCTGCAGTTGGTCGACGTATTGTGACACCTCGTCCAGCAGGCCCAGGGCGCCGGTCCGGCCGATCTCCCGCAGTCGGGCGCAGTTGTCGGCCAGCTGGGTCTGGTACCGCAGGGCGGCGGGCAAGATCACTGTCTGCGCCAACTCCAGGGCCACGTTGGCCTCAACCCGCACGGTCAGCGCATACTGCTCCAGATAGGCTTCCTGCCGACTTTCCAGTTCGCGACGCGACAGGACCTGCTGTCGCTCGAAGAGCGCCACGGTGGCCGGCGAGGTCAGCGCCGGCAGGGCGTCGACCGCCGTGCGCAGATGTGGCAGCCCACGAGTGGCGGCCTCCTGGTGCCATGCTTCCGAGTACCCATCCCCGTTGAAGATCACCGATCCATGCTCGTCGAACACGCGACGCAGCAGGTCCTGGACAGCGCCATTGAGCCGCTCAGGATCACCGCCCGTGGCGGTCTCGAGTTCGGTGGCCAGGTAGTCGAGCGAGTCGGCAATGATGGTGTTCAGGGTGACCAAGGGGCCGGATATCGACTGACTGGCACCCACCGCCCGGAATTCGAATTTGTTGGCCGTGAAGGCGAACGGGCTGGTACGGTTCCGGTCGCCGGCGTCCCGGGGCAGCGGCGGCAGTGTGTCAACGCCCACGGTCAGCGGGTGCTGCCGACGCGATGAACGGGCGACATCGGTGCCGATCTCACTGAGCACCTGCGTCAACTGGTCACCGAGGTACACCGAAATGATCGCTGGCGGTGCCTCGTGCGCGCCCAGGCGATGGTCGTTGTTGGCCGTGGCTACGACGGCCCGCAGGAGCGATGCGTGCAGGCTGATCGCGCGGATGATCGCGGCGCAGAAGACCAGGAACTGAGCGTTGTCGTGGGGATTGTCGCCTGGGTCGAGGAGATTGCCGTGGCGGGCGTTGTAGAGCGAGTAGTTGACGTGCTTGCCCGACCCGTTGATGCCGGAGAAAGGCTTCTCGTGCAGCAGGCAAGCCATGCCGTACTTCTCTGCCACTCGGCGCAGCGTCAGCATCATCAGCTGCTGATGATCCGTGGCCAGATTAGCTTCCTCGAACACCGGCGCGATTTCGTATTGCGCCGGGGCCACTTCGTTGTGCCGGGTCTTCACCGGGACACCAAGCTTGAACAGCTCGTGCTCGCAGGCCAACATGAAGGCCAAGACTCGGTCGGGGATGGCACCGAAGTAGTGGTCGGCCAGCTCTTGCCCCTTGGGGGGACGGGCACCGAACAGGGTACGACCCGCGGAGACCAGGTCGGGCCGGGCGTAGAACAGGTTGCGGTCGACCAGGAAGTACTCCTGCTCGGCCCCGACCGTGGCCTGCACCCGACCCGGATCCGGGTCGCCGAACAGCCGCAGGATGCGTTGCGCCTGGCGGTTCAGCGCCTGCATGGAACGCAGCACCGGCGTCTTCTTGTCCAGCGCCTCGCCGGTCCAGGACACGAAAGCCGTGGGGATGCACAGCGTCGTGCCGTTGGGGTTCTCCAGGATGTAGGCCGGGCTGGTGACATCCCAGGCGGTGTAGCCGCGAGCCTCGAAGGTGGTTCGTAAGCCGCCGCTGGGGAAGCTGGGGGCGTCGGGTTCGCCTTGGATCAACGCCTTGCCGTCGAACTGGGCAATGGCATTGCCGTCGCCGTCGGGGACCAGGAAGCTGTCGTGCTTCTCGGCGGTCAGGCCGGTGAGCGGGTAGAACACGTGGGCGTAATGGGTGGCGCCACGATCGATGGCCCAGTCCTTCATCGCCGCTGCAACCACATCAGCGACCGTAGGGTCGAGCTGCTCGCCCGCCTCGATAGTCTGCCTGAGCGACCGGTATACCTGGCGCGGCAGGCGTTCCTTCATCACCGAACTGCCGAAAACATTGGCGCCGAACAGCTCGCGCACGGAGTTCTCGGTGAAATCGAATGCCGGGGGCACGGGCTTGAAACTGGTGGCCGCCAGTGTTGCCTGGTGTCGGGCGCCACTACCACTCATCGAATCCTCCGTGTGCCGGCGGCGCCGGCGCGAGATGGGGTACGGGAATAACAGCGCGAAGCAATGTAGGGGACGGTCGGCTCGCCGCCCAGGGCCCCGCGCCGCCGTGGCTCAACCCTCAACGGAGCCGGCGGCGGTGGCGAATTCCGGGTAGCGCTCGAGAAATGCCTCGGCAGAGCGGCCCAGCGACAGGGTCCCGTTGGCTGCCATCACCACGGTCTGGCACAGCGGTTTGATGAAGCGCTGCGCCAGCGTCTGGACGTACGCGCCCTGGGCCGGCAGCATGAGGACATCACCCACCTGCAGATCGGCGGCGTAGCTGGCATAGCCCCACAGATCGTGGGGGGTGCACAGCGACCCGTACACCTTGCCTGGCCGTTGCGTGGCCGCCGGCCGCGTCAGGTTGATGAGCGGGCAGTGTTCTAGTTCCAGGCGTTCCCACCCCAGAAGGTTGGTGCCGCCGTCGGTGATGGCCACATCGGGGGCCTTGATGTCGACGACGCGGAGCAGCAGCTGGGTAGTGGGATTGGCCAGGTAGCGGCCAGGTTCGAGCCAGAGGGCCACCGGGCCCAAGGGTCGCTCGACATGCGCGGCGAAGGCTTCGTTGATCTGGGCGGCCATGGTCTCAATGGGCTGGACGGGCGGCACCAGACAGTTGCCGTCCCATGCTGGCGGCGGACCGTCAGTCGGCCATTGCCCGACCAGGCTCAACAGACGCCCGACCGGGGTCATCCAGGGGTAAACGGCCTCGTCATCCTCGGGGTAATAGCCACCACCGATGTCGACAAACGCCCAACCCGCAGCCGGCCGGTGGGCGGCCAGTGCCGGGCCGAATTCGGCCAGGGTCTGCAGGTAACCCGAGGCCGAGCGGTTCCAGCTGAGGTGGAACTGCACGCCCCGCAGGCGGATGCGGCCGCCGGGCCGTTCCCGCGCCACCAGTTCGGGCAGGGCGTTCAGCGGGATGCCGAACTTGGTCCACAACCCGTGCCCCTGGGTGTTCAGGCGAACACCGACATCGATGCCGACGCCGCGCCGGTCAGCCAGGGCCTCGAGCCGCTCCCACTCGGCAAAGCTGTCCAGGTGCACGGTGACCCGCGCGGGGTGCTCGAGGGCCAGGTTCAGCTCGTCATCGGTCTTGGCCGGGCCGCTCAGGACGATGTGCTCGAAACCGCACCGCAGCGCCAGTTCGAGCTCCAGACCGCTCGAGGCGTCCGCGCTCAAACCGGCCTGCTGCAGCGCCTGCACCAGGGGCAGGGTTGGGTTGGCCTTGAAGGCGTAGTGAACCCGCGTTACCCGTCCCGGTGCGGCGAAAGCGGCGGTGAACCGCGCCGCCCCGGCCGCAGCCTGCCCGAGCTCAAGCAGATACTGCGGGGTGCCGAAGCGAAGAGCCGCGTCCAGGTACTCGCGACGGCGCTCGATGGCGGCCCGAACCAGGCCGTGCAACTGCCCGGGCGGCGGACCCGAGCAAGGGCGATCCAACAGGGCCTCGACCGCCGCCAGGGTCGCGGCCCGCATCTGGGGCGTCACTTCCATTGAGCTCCTCCTGAGCCAGCCGTTCACGCGGCCGACAGCTCTACGTCCACTAGTTCCGGTAAACGGCGACACAGGGCCGTCAACTCGCTCGGGTCGTCGCAGCGCACCAGGCAGGCGGCCAGAATCCGCTGGTCATAGCTGCCGGCCCACACCCGCAGGCTCTCACCAGGCTGATGGTACACCTCCAGCAGCTCGACAAAGGCGGGATGCGACCGCAGGCGCTCAAAACCGAGCTTCTCGATCCGTCCCTGGTGCGGCGAAATCAGGTGCACCGCGGCCAAAGGCGCCGGTGTCGTCAGGGCGGCTGGCGTCGGCGTGTGTCCCAGCGCCACCTGGCAGGCCGCCGCGATGGGATCATAGTGGAGCGCTCGACGGCACAGGTCCGGCAGGCAGTCACCCCCTGGGCGAAAGGCCACTTCGAGTACGCACGGCCCGGCCGGGGTCAGCACCACGTCGGCCATGGCCAGGCCTTGGCGGCAACCCAAGGCCAGCACAGCCGCCTCGGCCGCTCGCGTCAGGGCGTCGGCCACCAAGCGGTCGAGCCGCGCCGGGAAGTAAGCGCCTACCATACCGGCAACCCCGGGTTCGTCAACCAGGCACTTCCCGGTTACCCGCAGCAGTTGCCCGATACCGTCGTTCATATACAGGTCCAGACCCACCTCGGGCCCGGTCACCATGGCCTGGACCAGGTACGGGACGCGCGCCCGGTTGCCGTTGACTTCAGTGGCCAGCCCGGCCACGATGGTGTCGTCCGCACGTGCCAGGTCGGCCGTGCTGTCGGCCCGCAGCACCCACTCGCTGCCCGACCGGTCCGTGGGTTTGAGGATCCACGGACCGTCCACTCGAGCCGCAAATGCCATCAGCTCGTTGCGGTCGCGAACCAGCGCCGACGGGGGAGTGGGAACGCCGGCAGCCTGCCACACCGCGGCGGCCTCTGACTTGATCCGGCTCCGCTGCACGGCGGCTTCGCTGGGGAAGGACAACCCGAGGCGCGCCGCCAACCAGGCAGTCAGCGGCAGGTGCTCGCAGACGAAACACGTGATCCCGGCAGGCCCGACCCCCCGCGACACGAGGTACGAACGGAGGTCTCGCAGGGCAGACGAGGGATGGTCAAGATTGGCCGCGACGACATCGTGTCCCGTCAAGCTGCCGGCGCGCTCCGGGCTGGCGAGAAGCAGCGACGGGACCCCAAGCCGCTGGATGCGGGCGGCGTAGTCAGCGCTGGGCTGAACCACCAGCAGCGGCGATGGCGAGATCCCACCCATCAATTGATCGGCGCAGGTCCGGGCGCCGGATCGATGTGGAAGCGAATCTGCGCGTACACTTCCTCCAGCGCCCGACCCGCGTCCAGCGGCGTCGGCCCGTGGACGCTGACATAACCCAGGAACTCGAACCCATCGGGTGGCGTGAGCACCGAGTCGCCCGGCACCGCGTCGAGCACCAGTTCACTGACGCGCGGATCGTGCCGAACCTGCTCGGCGCCGGACACGGCCCGCAGGATCCCTGACTGCGGCGGCAGGAAATACCGCATCTTCATCGCCCGCTGCGGCCGGCGGTCCCCGGGTGTGGCGGCGCCGCCGACGGCCAGGCGCGCCCCCTCCAGGTAGATGTCGACGCCCATGGCACGGTCCAGGAAATCAGCAATGTTGTCAGCGCCGCGCCGTGCCGCGACCTCGATCACCGCGATGGCTGTTGCGGTTACTTTGAGCTCGCAGTGGAAGCAACCGCGACGGAGACCCAGCGCCGCCACCGCCTGCCGGACGACGGCACAGATCTCCTGCTCGCGTTGCGGCCCCAGGCGTGTGGGCAGCCACTCCTCGAACTCGAGGAAGTAGTCGGCGTCGCGAATGCGCTCGATCTCGATCACACCATAGCAGTTGACCACGTCGTCGCAGACAGTGCCGTCCACGCTGACCTGCTGCCCCTCCAGAAAACCCTCCAGCAGCAAGCCCTCGGCCGGGTCGAACACGTCTTCGGCGGCGATGCCGTGGCCGGCCGTCGGCAACCAGAACTCGAACGGATACTGGGGGTTATGCTGCCGGTAGGCACGGATGTAGGCGGTTACCTGATGCAGATGGCGCTGCACTTCGGCTTCGGAGTCGTCGGGGGAAAGCCGAACCACGCCGTAACTGGACGAACCGCTGATGGGTTTGAGCACCATCGGCGCCCGGGCCGCGTCCAGCGCCGCGCGGACTTCCGAGGCGTTGCGCACCAACTGAAAGGTGGGTCCGGCCACCCCTCGCGAGGCCAGGGCCTGCCGCATCAGGAACTTGTTGCGGGCCCGCAACACCGCCCCGGGCGGGTTGCCCGGCAGGCCCAGATGGGCCGCGACCAGGCTGGCCGCGATGACCCCGCTTTCCGAGAAACTGAGGACGCCGTGGAAGGGATCCTCGGCGTGCAGCCGGGCCGCCAGCGCCAGCGTCCCGGCTACATCCTCCTGGTAGTCCCAGTCTATCACGCGTTCACAGGCGGCTTCGTCAGCCGGCGTGGGGCGCTTCTTGAGTAATGAGCATCGGAAGCCGCCCGCGCGCAGGCGAGCCGCCCAAGCCCGCGGGTCGCCTGCGGTGTGCACCACAAGGAGGTGGCGCATGGCGATCAGAATCGGCCTGCAGCGGGCAGATCGACCACCTCGGCGCTCTCCTGCGGCTCGATCACGAAGGCACTCTCCAGCCGATTGGCTCGCGACTCCAGGCGGCGCTCTGCCTCGCGGTACGTGCGGCCCCAGACGCTGACCCAGGCAAGGTTGTCGTAGCCGTCCGGCGGCACCATCACCCGGTCGCCAGGTTCTTTGGTCAGCACGACCTCGATCAGGTGCGGACTACGCCGCAGGCAGCCGCTCCCCTGCAGGAACACCCGCCCCGGACGCTCCGGCACCAGCGTGCGCGACAGGGCGCACCCGCGCGCGCCGCGCGGCGCATGCACCCGCACCCCCAGGGCAGCCCGCAGGCTCTCCTCGGCGAGGTCAATGCCATAGACCCGCTTGACCAACGCGTGGATGCAGTCGCCGCCCATGCGGGCCCCGATTTCCACAATGCGCGGCCCCTGGGGCGTGATTTTCACTTCCGCGTGAATGCCGCAGTTGCGCAGGCCGAGCGCCGCCACCCCGCGACGGACCATGTCGACGATGGACTCCTGGACCACCACCGGCAGGCGCGACGGGGTACACTCGCCCCGTTCGATGAAGGTGGCGTCGTCCATCTTCGCTTTGTCGATGATCGCGTAGATCGTCACCCGGCCTCGCTGGACCACGCCCTCAACGCTCACTTCCGGTCCGGTGAGCAGGCCCTCGAGGACGAAGTTGCGTGGGCGGTAGGGGTAGATGCAGTCCTGCACGCGGACGCGACCGGCGAACTCGCGGTACACGGCCAGCGCCTGCCCGGCATCGTCGACGCGCGCCACCCATTCCGAATCCGAGCCCCACTCCGGCTTGAGCACGGCCGGGGTGCCAACCTCGGCACAGGCGCGCAGCAGGCCCGACTGGTTCTTGATGAGGCGGAACTCGGGCACGGGCACGCCGGCCCGCGCCAGGGCCTGGCGCATGCGGTACTTGCTGCGGGCGTTGAAGGCCGCGGTAAGGGAATTGCCCGGCAGGCCCAGACGCGAGGCGATCAGGGCCGTGGTCGGCACGTCCTCTTCCCAGAACGTGACGACACCATCGAGGTGCTCCTGCCGGTGCAGGTTTTCGGCCAGCGCGATTACCTCGGGCAGTGTTCGGCCTTGGGTCACGAACGTCTGCCGACAGTAACGGGCGGCCCAGTTGGGCGTGGGGTTGAGCAGGTAGTTCTGGATTCCGAGCGCGGCAGCGGACTCGAATGTCAGGCGCTTCTTGATCGAGCCGCTGTGGACAAAAAGCAACTTGGGGGAGGCGGGAGCCCCGTCAGGGTCGGGTTGGTCGCTCTGCATCTACCTAGAGCCCTCCATACGACAGGAAGTGGAGATCGTAGGCGTTGTGGACTACCGGACGAACAGCCGAAGTCAACACGGGGCACGCTCCTGGCAGAGGTCACCCCCGGAAGGCGCCGCGGTGGCGGTCGGCGACTCGTGCCTGGGCGACCGCCCCGGCCGCGGTACGGGCCAAAGGGGCCACCGGCAATTCGGGGTCATGCCCGCGGCATCGGGCCCGGTACCCCGAGGGGGCTCAATGGGCAAATGATAACCCAATGCCGACAGAAGTCAAGACTGCTGACCACGCTGGGCGGACGGTGGTGGGTACCCCGCGGGCAGTGGCTAGCCATGATCCCTGCCCTTACCGGTAGTGCATGACGCGGACGACCGGCCGGTACCGCGCCGAGGGCCGCCACGATCGACCGCGACGGCCATGGCAGGGCGCGTTTCCTTGCGCTGTCGCCCGCGCCGCGCCATACTCTTACCTAGTGGTTGGACGATCCGACAGACGACGCCCGGAGGAGGACTCGCCGCGGGCGAAACAGCGCCGCCGAGAGGACACAGGCCATGCTTGCCAGGATCCCCCAGACCCTGCAGACCTACCTGGAGTCGGGCGGACCCGTACTTGGGGTGGCGACGCTGGTGGTGCTGTGGGTCGCGTACAAGCTCTCACGCAAGGGCCTGTGGACCTTCCTCACCAGTCGCGACTACAAAGAAGACAGCGTTCAGAACATTCTGTTCATGTGGCGCTATCTCTGGCTGATGACCGGAACCATCTTCGGCATCATCAGCTTCTCCGGGTCGCTGGCCACGTTGGGGATCTCGGCGGCTTTCCTGGGCATGGTTCTCGGCTGGTCCCTCCAGGCCCCGGTTACCGGCATCGCCGCCTGGCTCATGATCATCCTCAAGCGCCCGTTCAAGATCGGCGACCGGGTCATCATTGCGGGCATTGTCGGTGATGTCGTCGACATAACCCTTACCCACGTGCTGCTGAATCAGGTCGGGGGCACCATCGGCGGCGAAGAGAAGTCGGGCCGGGCCGTCCTGATCCCGAATGCCACGATGTTCGGCCAGGTCATATACAACTATAATTACGATCTGCATGACAGCGACGAGGCGCGCGACGAAACCAGCGACGGCCAGCCGGCCGAAACCTCCGAGTACATCCTCGACGAAGTCCCGGTGCGATTAACCTTCGGTTCTGACTTCGCCGCCGCCGAGGCACTGGTGGTCGAGGCAGCCCGGCAGGTGACCGCGGAGATCGTCCGCGCCACCGGACAGGATCCCTTTGTGCGCGCTGAGCTTTTTGACTCGGGCATCCTGCTCCGGTTGCGTTACCAGACCGTCGCCAAGGATCGACAGCGGATCTCTAGTGATATCGTGCGCCTGATCATCGCCGGTTTCGCCGCCTGTCCGCAGGTCCAGTTCTCGTACCCGCACCTGAGCATCTACCACGGACCGCACGCTCCGGTCGCGGCCGCGCTGCCGGGCCGCTCGGGCGGCGCGCCCGCGTGATCTGACCGTCCCCGGACCGCCGACGGGCGGCGGTCCCCACGCGACGAAAGGAGCCGCCTACCATGGCCACCCGAACGAGCGCCAAGAAACGGGCCAATTTCCGCCTCGCCGCGCCCGAGGCCCGGCAGGTGTATCTGGCGGGCACCTTCAACGACTGGGACCCCACTTCGCGTCCGCTCAAGAAGGACGGCGCGGGCGTGTGGAAGACCTGGCTGATGCTGTCTCCGGGTGAACACGAGTACCGCTTCTTCGCCGACGGCGAGTGGGTTGACGACCCCGAATGCAGTGAACACCGCGACAACGAGTTCGGGACCGCTAACTGCGTCCGGCGCGTCTGAAGATGGCCGCGACGGCCGGTGCCGCCGCGGCTCCGGGCGGTGCTGATCTGCGGTTCCTCGTTCGGCGGGGATGTCCCACGTTCCACCGTGCGAGCCGCTGGCTCGCGGTACCCCAGGAGGCAGCCCATGGCGTCCAGACAGGAAATCACCGAAAGCCTGCGAGCGGGTCTGAGCACCGTCAGGGCCCGGGGGCAGCACGTGGCCCGCGTGCTGCGCGCACGCACCGACGTGGCCGTTACCCGGCGCCGACTGCACAAGGCGCAAGCCGAACTCGGCCTGGCCGCCTTCACCGCGCTGGAAGCCGGGCAGGGCTTGAGTCCGGGCGAAGCGTCGGTGGAACCCCTGCTGGTACGCCTGCGGGGCCTGAACGTTGAGTTGTCGCAGGCCGAGTTGGCGCTGCAGCAGTTGCTCGACGGCTACGCTGAGGCGCAAGCCGCCGAACCGGCCCCGGCGACCGAACCGTGAGCAACCCGGTCCCGGCATCGGAGGCGGCCGGTGACCTAACGGTCCGTTTCCTGGGCGGCGCTGCCCAGGTGACCGGTTCCTGCACGTGGGTCCGGGTCGGGCCGTCACAGCTGCTGGTTGACTGTGGCTTGTACCAAGAGCGCGACTCAGCATACAGAAATTGGGATTCGTTTCCTTTTTGCCCCAAGGAAATAGATGCTGTACTGCTGACGCACGCTCATCTGGACCATTCCGGGCTGCTGCCGCGCCTGGTTGGGGCCGGGTTCGCAGGCCCCATCTGGGCCACTCCAGCGACCACCGACCTGGCCGGCCTGGTGTTGCGCGACGCCGGTCATCTCCAGGAAGAAGACGCCGCCTTCAAACGGCGCCGGCACCACCGGGAGGGCCGGCAGGGGGCCCACCCGGAGGTGCCCCTGTACACGGCCGAGGACGCGGAACTGGCCCTGGGCCAGTTCCGCCCGTGGCCCTACGACAGACCCTTGGATCTGGGCGGCGGCGTCACGGCGACCTTCCGCGACGCGGGGCACATCCTTGGATCGGCACGCCTGGACTTGGAGGCGGCCCATCCGAGCCGAGGCACGCAACGCCTGGTCTTCTCTGGCGATGTCGGCCAGTGGAACCGCCCGCTGGTCCGCGATCCAGCCGTCCTGGGTGACACCGACTGGTTGGTCTGCGAGTCGACCTACGGGGACCGTGACCACGAAGACGAGGGGGACATCGCCGAACGACTGGCGGCCGTTGTCAATCACACCGTGCAGGCAGGCGGCAACCTGCTGATCCCGACTTTCGCCATCGAGCGGGCCCAGGAGTTGATGTACTACCTCAGCCGTCTGGTCCGGGAAGACCGCATCCCGCATCTCCTCGTCTTCCTGGACAGCCCGTTGGCCGTCAACGCCACCGAGGTGTTCCTTCGGCACTCCGAATGCCTGGACGAGGAGGCCCGCGACTTCCTGGCCCGGCACCACAGCCCCTTTGCCTTCCCCGGCCTGCGCCTGGTCCACTCCGTGGAGGAGTCCAAAGCGATCAACCGCATTCGCGGTACCTGCATCATTATGGCAGGCGCCGGCATGTGCACCGGGGGGCGCATCAAGCACCATCTGGAACACCAGATCTCACGCCCGGAAACTACGGTTTTATTCGTAGGTTATCAGGCGCGCGGTACCCTGGGACGCCAGCTGCTGGAGGGATGCGAACGGGTGCGCATTCACGGCCAGGAGCATGCCGTTCGGGCCCGGATCGAGCAGATCCACGGCTTTTCGGCCCATGCAGGCCAAAGT
>CAITNQ010000344.1 GCA_903893785.1 uncultured Gemmatimonadota bacterium | reverse complement strand
GCAGCAGGCTGCCGACGCGGCGCTGGCGACCACAGCACGCCTGCGCGAAGCGGGCCTCCACCTGGCCCGGGCCGGCCGGCAGATGCCGCCCGGGGCTCCGGCGGCCGACCTGTTGCCCGACCTGTTGCCCGCCCTGGGCCAGGCTCTGAACCTGATGGGAGTGGCCTTCGTTGAGGTCAGCTTCAGCCTGGTCGGCGCCGATCCCGAGCACGCCCCGGTAACCACCCGTCGCTGGTCGGAGTCCCAGGGCGCCACGGCCGTCGGTTCGCCTGACGCGAGCGCGGGTGGGCGGCGCCTGTGGCAGGGCGGCGTCCCGGCCTGCAGTCCGGACCCGCCCCCAGAAGACGCGGACGGCAGTTCCGGGTGCTTGGCGGCTGACCCGGAAGGCCCCCCCGCGCGCTCCCGGTTCGAGGTGCCGTTCGCATGGGGCACGATCGCGGTCAGCAGCGACCGGCCGGACGCCTTCTCGGCTGTCGATCGGGAGGGCGTGCAGATCCTGGCGGCGCTGTTCGAGGCCGCACTCAGCCGGCACGCCGACGAACAACGGTCCGCGGCCGCCGCCGCGGCCCTGGCCGTCGAGAAAGATCGCCTCGCGCACACCGAAGAGGCGCTGCGGTTGAGCGAGCGGCGATGGTCCTTTGCCCTGGACAGCGCGGGCGATGGCCTATGGGACTGGGACGCCACCACCAATCGGGTGTTCTTCTCCCGGCAATGGAAGGCCATGCTGGGCTACGAGGACCACGAGATCGGCTCCGAACTCACCGAATGGGACCAGCGCGTGCATCCCGAAGACCGCGGCGCGGTCTACTTCGCGCTGGGGCGCCACCTCCGCGGCGAGACACCCATGTACAGCAGCGAACATCGCGTGCGGGCCAAGGACGGATCGTACCGTTGGGTGCTCGATCGCGGCCGCGTCCTGTCGCGCGACGCGGACGGCCAACCCCAGCGGGTCATCGGTACCCACACCGACATCACCGCCAGGAAGCAGGCCGAAGAGGCCCTTGGGGCGCGCGAGGAGCAGCACCGGTGCATGCTCGAGTCGTCCATGGACGGCATCGTGCTGACCGATACCGACGGTCATATCATCGAGGCCAACGAAACCTTCGGTCGCATGCTGGGGTACGAACGCAGCGACGACCTCATCGGCCACGCCATCCACGAATTCGAGGTAACTGACACGGCGGCCCAGGTCGCGGCCCGACTGCGCCATGTCATCGACCAGGGGCGCGAGCACTTCGAGACCCGCCTTCGCCGGCGCGATGGTTCGGTCTTCGACGCTGAAATCAGCGTGCGCCATGTGGCACGAGGCCAGGACCGCTTGGTGGCTTATGTACGCGACATCACGCCGCAGCGGCGGGCGGAACAGGAGCGCGAGCGAACCCTCGACCTGCTGCGCGTTCTCGGTCGCGACGGCCGCCTTGAGGAGATGACCACCACAGGTCTGCGCGCCATGCGCGACTGGTCCGGGTGCGGGGCCGTCGCCATCCGGCTGCGTCGAGGCGACGGGTTCGTATGCGCCGCGGCTGAGGGTTTCCCCGCCGGATTCGCCACCGACCGGGCCTGCCCGTTGGGCATCCACCACGGACCGGGACCGCGTCTCGACGACACTGGGCACCTGCACTCCCAGTGCCTGTGCCACGAACCGCTGCGGGCATCGCTGGGACCGCAGCAGGGGCTGCTGGCCCCCGGCGGCGGGTTCTGGACCAACGACGCCACCGGGCTGATCGCGACGCTGCCCGGAACCGCCGAGTCAGGTAATGCCTGTCTGAGTGCCGGGTTCCAGTCGGTGGCGGTGATTCCGGCCGCTCACGGCGGCACCACGTTCGGCCTGCTGCAGTTCAGCGACCCGCGTCCGGACCGCTTCACACCGGGCAGCATCTCGCTTCTGGAGCGCCTGGCCGCAGCCCTGGCCGTGGGCCTGTCGGAAGCCCGCAGCGCCGAGGCCCTGCGCGAAAGTCAGGAGGTGTTCGCCCGCGTGTTCTACCGCAGTCCGGCGCTGATGGCCCTGACGCGCCTCAAGGACGGGGTGTACGTGGACGTGAACGACCGTTTCTGCGAGGTCACCGGGTACTCGCGCGAGGAAGTTCTGGGGCATAGTGCCGCGGAGCTGGCGTTGCTACCGGCGACCGAAGACCGGTGCGGAGGCGGGTCGGCGGTCGCCGCGGTCGGCACCGTGCGTAACCTGGAGCGGCTGTTCCGCACCCGCGATGGTCAGGTGCGAACCTGCCTGTTCAGCGCCGAGGTGCTCAGCCTGGGGGGCGAGGAAGTACTCCTCTCCCTGGCCGAAGACATCACCGAGGCCAAACGCGTCGCCGCCGAGTTGGAGCTGCAGCGAGCCCGGTCAGCGCAGGCAGGCCGCCTGCAGGCCTTGGGCGAGATGGCGGCCGGCATCGCCCACGAACTGAATCAGCCCCTGAACGGCATCCGTGCCTTCGCCGAGGGCGCGACCTACGGCATGGATGCGGGTTGGGCTGTGCCGCTGGAGGAGCAGCGGTCGGTGTTCAGCGACATCATCGGCCAGGTAGACCGCATGAGCAGCATCATCGAGCACATGCGGACCTTCGCCCGCGACCGCGCCGGCGACGCCAGCGAGCCCTATTCGCTGGCAGCGGTGATCGAGAACACCTTCCTGCTTCTGGGTGCCCAGTTGCGTCTGCACGGCGTGCGGGTGGACGTGGATGTGCCCGACGACCTGCCGCCCGGCCGCGGGGCCGCCACCCGCATCGAGCAGGTGGTGCTGAACCTGGTCGTCAACGCCCGCGATGCCCTGTACGAGCGCGCAGCACGGGCCGACGCCGCCGACGCGGCCGCGGGTTGGGCGCCACGTCTGTCGGTACGGGCCCGGCCAGGCAACGACGGCAGCTTCCTGTCGGTGGTGGTGGCGGACAACGGCGACGGTGTACCGGTTGAGGTGGAGTCGCGTATCTTCGATCCGTTCTTCACCACCAAACCGGTGGGCCAGGGGACCGGGTTGGGCCTGTCCATCGCGCTGAGCATCGTCAAAGAGCACGGCGGGCGCGTAGAGTTGGTGAACGCCCCGGGCCAAGGCGCCAGCTTCGCGTTGACACTGCCCACGGCCGGAACTGACGACTGAGGGTCAGACTGGCCGGGTAGCAGCGGCCCCTGCCTGGGCCGGAACCGACGACCGAGGGTCAGATCGACCGAGCCGCAGCCACTCCCTCTCGGGCCGGAACAGACGACTGAGGGTCAGACTGGCCGGGTAGCAGCGTCCCCTGCCTGGGCCGGAACCGACGACCGAGGGTCAGATCGACGGAACCGCAGCCACTCCCTCGCGGGCCGGAACCGACGACTGAGGGTCAGACTGGCCGGGTAGCAGCGACCCCTGCCTGGGCCGGAACCGACGACCGAGGGTCAGATCGACCGAGCCGCAGCCACTCCCTCGCGGGCCGGAACCGACGACTGGGAGTCAGACTGGCCGGGTAGCAGCGACCCCTGCCTGGGCCGGAACTGACGACCGAGGGTTAGATCGACGGAACCGCAGCCACTCCCTCGCGGGCCGGAACCGACGACTGAGGGTTACGCCGACCCGGCTGCGGCGCAAACGGCCCGAGCCGGGCACCCGACCCCCTTCTTGGTCGGCGCCACCGCGCCGGATGGCGACCCGTTTGCCCGCGAACCGCCCGTTGGCGACCGTTGGGGGCGGCGGCTGCGCTCCCGCCCCGGGAGACGACGGGCACTGGCGTGTGGCCTCTGATTTGCTTTCCTTGCGGATATGGATAGCACCCCCGCATTGCCTGAGTCAGGCGAAGATGGTACCCGTACCGCCGTTCGCCTGCTGGCCGAGACCCACCGGTTGCTGACCGAAGCAGAGCGGCAGGCAGCTGCCCGCACGCGACGGGCGGAGAAACGCCTGCGCGACGCCGTATGGGACATGGAGACCAGCGACGACCTGGGCCGCGTACTGGCGGCGCTGGAAGCCAGCCTGAAAGATCTGGGCATTGATTTCCTCGACTGCGGCGTCAACGTCATCGACCCTGGCGACCACGGCCCTAGCCCTGGTGTTGCGGAGGTCGACGCGGCCACGCACAGCCTCTCCCAACAGCACGTGGCTCGCCCGGCGGACCGCTCCTCCGGCGCCGGCAACGTAGTCCGGTTCTGGCGCGGCGGTGTCCCGGTGTACCGCCCTGACCTGCTGGCCAACGACCCTTACGATGAACTGCGGTACCTGGCCCGTCATCCGCGCGGCCAGGTACGTGCGGTCGTCGATGTCCCCTTCGACTGCGGCACCCTGGCGGTCAACAGCGAACGGCCCCACGCCTTCACCGCCAGTGATCTGGAGGCGCTGCAGGGGTTGGCCGAGGTGCTTGATGAGGCGTTCCGACGGCGTGACGACCTGCGGCAGGCCGAGGCACGAGGCCAGTTGCTGGAGGCGGAGATCGGCGAACGCCGAGCCGCAGAGCATGCTCTGCAGACCAGCGAGGAGCGCCATCGGATCGTGCTGCAGACAGCCATTGATGGCATTGTCACGATGGATGCCCAAGGGCGCATCTGCGAAGCCAATGCGACCTATGCGCGGATGAGCGGGTACGCGGAAGACGAACTGATCGGCATGCGCATCAACGACCTGGATGCGGCCGAGAACCCGGCGGCGACCGCCGCCAGACTGACGAGCCTGCTGACCCGTAACCAAGACCACTTCGAGACGCGGCACCGGCGCCGCGATGGCAGCCTTTACGATGTCGAAGTGAACGTCATCGTTCACGCGGGCGATCAGCGCCTGCTGGTGGCCTTTGTCCGCGACATCACCGAGCGCCGGAGAGCGGAGCAGGAACGGGAGAACACGCTCCAACTGCTCAAGACCATGGGCCAGGAAGGCAACCTGGAGAAGATGACCGCCGTCGCTGCCCAGGTAATGCTGAACTGGTCCGGCTGCCAGGCCGTGGCCGTGCGCCTGCGCGACGGCGACGACTACCCGTACATCGAGGCGCGGGGTTTCCCGGCGCATTTCGTCGCCCTTGAGAAACATTTGTGTGCCGTGGGTAGCGACGGCCAACCGTTGCGTGACGAACAGGGCAACGCCCTGCTGGAATGCATGTGCGGCAATGTCATCTGCGGACGAACCGACGCCCGACTGCCGTTCTTCACCGCCGGCGGCAGTTTCTGGAGTAACTGCACGACCCAGCTGCTGGCTTCGACCACTGAAGCCGAACGGCAGGCACGCACCCGCAATCGCTGCAACCGCGAAGGGTACGAGTCCGTGGCCCTAGTTCCCATGCGCTACGGCAGCGAGACCCTGGGCCTGCTGCAGTTCAATGACCGGCGTACGGACCGCTTCACCGCCGCGAGCATCAACCAGTTGGAGCGGCTGGCCAGCACCCTGGCTGTGGGGCTGCGCGAAGCCCGCGTGGCCCAGTCGCTGCGCGAGACTCAGGCGCGGTACGCGCTGGTTTTCGAGCGTAGCCCGGCCCTGCTCAGTCTGAGTCGCCGGGGCACCGGCGTCCTGGTCGAGGTCAACGAGCGTTTCTGTGCCGCGCTAGGCCTGCAGCGCGAGCAGGTGCTCGGACATACCGCAGCCGAGTTGGGGCTCCTGGGCAGCGACTGGCCGCCCGAGGCGATCCTGGGCGACGGTGCCGCCGGCGATGGCCGCGACAGCATCGAGCTGGTGCTGCCGACACCGAACGGAACCCCGCGGCGGTGCGTGTACGAGGTGGCCAATCTGACGCTCGGAGGCGAGGCCTACGTGTTGTCGCTGGGAGCCGATGTCACGGAGCAACGCCTGGCGCAGGAACAGGTAGCGCGCGAACGGGCCCGGGCTACGGAAATGGACCGGCTGCATGCCCTGGTGGACATGGCCACCAGCGTGGCGCACGAACTGAACCAACCACTCAATGGCATCCGGGCCTTCGCCGAGAGCGTCCTGCTCGCCCCGCGTATCGGCTGGGCACCCACCGCCGACGAGACGCAGCAGATATGCCGCGACATCATGACGCAGGTCGATCGCATGGGAAGGATTATCGACCACATGCGCCAGTTCGCCCGCCCGGACAACGATGACCCCGCCGTGCTCTTCGACGCCGCCGAGGCGGTAACCGAGGCCATCCAACTGGTGGGAGCGCAACTGCGCGCCGCGGGGATCACCGTCCACGAGCAGTTCGAGGCCGCACTGCCGCCGTGCCGCGGGTGGCCGGCGGGCGTGGCCCAGGCGGCGGTTAACCTGCTTACCAATGCCCGCGACGCCCTGCTGGACCGGGCGCAGGCGCGAGCGCGGGCCCGCGCCGACGACGCAGTGGCGCCGTGGGCCCCGTTGATCACCGTCACGGTCGGCAGCGGTGACCAGGGCCAGGCGCTGCGGTTGGCGTTCAGCGACAACGGCGGCGGCCTCCATCCTGCAGCCGCCGCGCGGGCCTTCGAGCCCTTCTACACCACCAAGCAGGTGGGTAAGGGCACGGGGATCGGCCTGACCATTGTCCAACGGGTGGCGGAACAGCACGGCGGCCGGGTGGAACTAGACAACCAACTTGGCCACGGCTTGACGGTTACCATGGTGCTGCCAGCCGCCGCCCGCGAAGCCGACTGACAGGACGCCCTGCCCCGAGGCCGGTCACAGGTCGTGAACGAATACCTCGCCACCGGTTGCCACAGCCAGTTCAGCGGTCCGTCTGTGGTGGGTGAAGAACAGCACCTGGGTACGGTCGGCTAACGCCGCCAGCAGGTGCAGGGCGGCAGCCGCGCGCTCATCGTCGAAGCGAATGAGAATATCATCAACGACAAAGGGCAGGGGCTCATTGGCCGCCACATAGCGTTCCAGCGATGCCAGGCGCAGGGCCAGGTACAGCTGATCCCGGGTACCGTCGCTCATCGCTTCGACGCCGACAGTCCGGCCGTCCTGGCGGAGCCCCTGCAGGGTGCGTTGGCCGCCCGCTTCGTAGTCAGCACGCAGGGCGCCGTACGCCGCCAGCGTCATGGCGCCGAAGTGCTCGCTGGCCCGTTCCAGCAGCGGCCCCTGGTGCGTCTGGCGGTACTGCTCCACCTCCCGCCGCAGCAACCCCTCTGCCAGGCGCAGCCGCAGGTAGTCGACGGCGCTGGTCCGCACGTCGGCCAGGCAAGCCTGCACCTCTTCGGCGGCTGCCGCCGCAGTGTCGCTGCCGTCCATCTGCCGTTGCCGTTCGGCCAGCGCCCCCAGTTCGGTGCGCAGCTGATCGGCCCGCAGTTCCAGGCGTTCGGCCTCGGCGTCGGCGTCGGCGATCTGGCCGCCGATGGTGTCCGGACTGGCCGTGGCCGCCTGCGCCAGCAACTCGTCGGCGGGCACGCCCTCGGCGACTTCCCGCAGGCGCTCCTCCAGCACCGCGACTTCCATCTGGAGCCGCCGTGCCTCTGCCGCGCCGGCTTCGGCCGCCGGCAACTGCGCTGGATCCGTGCACCCGGCCGCCGCGGCCAGCCGCGCCAGTTCGGCCTCGGCCTGCTGACGGCGCGTTTCGGATTCGGCGCGCAGTTCCTGGCATTCGGCCTGACGCTGGCGGAGGTGGCGCAGGCGCACGGCGTCGGCCTGGACCTGCTGCACGCGCTGCGCCAGGGTCTCCACCACCTCTTCGGGCGCGGCAGGGGCATCGTCCAGCAGCGGCCGAAGCGGCTCCACACCAGCGGCGAAGGCCCGCAGGTAGTCCTGGATCTGGCCGATGCGTCGGGCCAGACCGGCGGCTCGAGACCGCTCGTCCAGCAGCCGGTCAGCCTGGTTCAGGGCTTCATCGGCCTCCGTCGCCAAGGCCGCGCCGGATAACCCCAGCGGCGCCACGGCGGCCGACCACTGCTCCTGCCAGTGCACCAGGGCCTGCCGGGCAGCCGCGTGCTCAGTACGCGCCTGGGCCAACTCGGCCGCCAGACGGGCGCTCTCGGTCTCGGCCTGCTGGCGCCGCTGCTGCGCTGCCTCCAAGGCCCGTGCCACCTGCAGGCCGCGGTCCAGGCGAGCGGCCAGCGTCTCGCCCGACAGCACCGGGGCCTGCCCGGCCGCCGCCAGGGCCTGGCCCAGTTCCTGCGCGGCGGCGTCGATGGCGGCCGTCAACACCGTCTCTTTGACCTGCAAGCCGCGAACCCGGCGGGCACGCTCCAGCACGCCATCCCGACGCTCGAGCCAGCGCCGCATCTCCGCCGGCAGGGCAGGAGCGGTCAGTGCGCGCGGCCAAATCAGCGCCCAGTCAGCCAGCAACTGCCGACGCGTCGCCCGGATCGCGGCCCAGGCGGCCACGTGGGTGGCAACGCCGCGCCAGCGACGCCGACGCACGGTCAGCCAGCCGGTACCCACGGCCAGCAGCGTGGCGACGCCGCCGATGACGGGCCACAGCCCGGCCTGCGCCGGCGGCGCGGCCCAGGCCCAGGCACCCGCCAGCGCCGCAGCGACTGCCGTCAGCAACCCGCCGGCCATCGACAGACGGCGACCGAGGTGCACCCGGCGTTGGGCCGCCAGCACCTGGGCGTTATCTGCCGCAGCATCATCAGCCGCGACCGACAGGACCCAGTTCGTCCGGGCCAGAGCCGCCTCGAGCCGGCTCTGCTCCTGGTCCAGATCGCGCCAACGCACCTCGTAGTCGTCCAGAATGCCGTCCAGGGGTACGGCGGCCTGTTCGAGCTCGAGCAGCGTTCCCTGCCATCCCGGCAGGCGCGCCAGGTCGGCCGCGGCCGCGGCTTCCTCGGCTCCCCGTTCGGCCCGCACCGCCGCGCCCTGCTCCTCCACGTCACCCTGCCGTCGCCAGCGTTCCACCGATTGTCGCAGGATCGCCGGATCGGCCGGCACGGGACCTGCCGCCAGCACGGCCTGGGCCCGCTCCAGTTGAGCTGCCAGGCGGGCCACCTGGGCCGCCGCCCGCGGCTCCTCCTGGACAACGTGCGCCTGCTGGCTGCCCAGACGCTGCAGTTCGCTGCGCTGTTCACGGGTCAGACGCAGGCACTCGGCCTGTGCCAGGGTCAGGTCGGGCCGCAGGGCCCGCAGTCGCTCGCCCGCCTGCCCTTCCAGGGCCTGGCATTCGGCCAACAGCGCCGGCAGGTCGTCACGGGCATGGCGGCAACCGTCCAGTTTGGCGTGCAGGGCGGCGATGGTCGCCGCCTGGTCGAGTAGTTCAGCCGGCACTGGCAGGTGTTCCTGCTCGGTTTCCAGGCGCGACCACAGGGCGTCGGCACGCGCCCGAGCCGCGGCGGCTTCCGCCCGCTGCTGCTCCGCCTGCTGGCGCCGGGCAGCACCGTCGGCCGGCAAGGCTGCCAGACCCCGCAGCGGCCCCAGGGCGACCCGCACCTCGTCCCGGGCCGCCACCAGCGGCAGGGCGCGCTGCAAACGGCGGAGACGGGCCGCGGCCGCCCGGGCCAGATCGCGCTGCTCCCTGACCTGGTCCTGCTCCTCCCGCCGCTGGCGGATCTGCTGGTCCAGGTCCACCCAAGCCGAAGCGGGTACCTGCAACTGACGCATCCGCGCCAACGCCGTCTGGTAACGGGTGATCGCCATGGGTACGCGTGTGGATGGGGCGCGGGGCCGGAACAGCGCCGCTGCCTCCTCGCCGAGCGCATCGAGCACGCCGTGCACGTCCAGACCCAGGTCAGCTGCGTACAGACTCTCGCCCAGGTCGCCACGGCCACGCAGCAGGTTTTCGGCGCCAGCCGCCAGACGTCGATCGTCAATGCCGAACACCCGCTGGAAGGTGTCGCTGTCGACGCCGCCCAGGAACGGTCGCAGGTCGGTTTCCGCTAACGCCTGGCCCGCTGCCGTCGCCAGCGTCTCCCCGCGACCTTTGCGCCGCACCAGGTGCAGTTGCTCGCCGTCCGCACGCCGGATCTGCCCCGCCAGGCGCAGGTCGCCGTAGGCATACTGATAGGCGTAAGGGGTCTGGGCGTGGATGCCGTACAGAAGGTCGTGGATGGCCGCCAGGGCCGTGGTCTTGCCGGCCTCGTTGGCGCCCAGGAACACGTGCAACCCCTGATGGCCGGCGCTCAGGTCGAGGTGACGATCGCGGAAGCAGCCGAAGGCCCGCAGCTCGAGGGAGAGGAACCTCATGGCGCGCCGCCAGCCGCCGCCAGACGACCGAGAATCACCTGGCAAGCCTCCTCCACCGCCTGGCCCGGCGCCCCGGCGGCCGCCTCCAACAGCGCGCCGACGTCACCCAGTTCGGCCGGCAGGCGACGCTGCAGTTCGTCCAGATCGGGAATCAGCGCCTGCCACTGGGTGGACGGGGCGGCCCCGGGGCGCAGGCGGCGCAGCAGCATGCCCAGGGCATCGTCGCGCGCCGCGGCGGCTTCCAGATCAAAGGGCATGCGCGCGGCGCAGTGCACCTGCTCGATCCACACCTGCCCCTGGCCCAAGTCCAGAACGCGGGCCCGGATCTGGTTGAGCCAGCGGTCGGGGTGGCGCACCCACTCGGCCTGGGCGCGGGTCGCACCCGCAACGGCCACCCGCGCCACCAGCAATCGACCCTCGACCCAAGGGATTTGATCGCACACGGCAGCCACCGCCCGGTCGACGATCTCGGCCGCCTCGGCCGCCCCGGTAGCGTCCACCGCAACCCTCACCCAGCGCGCCACATCCAACGGCCGGAACTCCACCGCAGTGATGCGGTCGGCTTCGGCCTCGACCACATAGCAGCCCCGCGGCCCCAATTCGCGTCCATGTCGGCCTTGGGTGTTGCCCGCGTACACTACCCAGGGATCGCGCGCCAACACCTCGGGCGTGTGGACATGACCCAGGGCCCAGTAGGCGTAGCCGCGCGCCTGCAGTCCCGCCAGACGCGACGGCGCGTAGTCATCGTGCCCGGGCCGCCCATCGACGCAGGTGTGCAGCAGCCCGATGTTGAGGTACCCCGGAAGCGGCGACGGGAAGGCCGCCGCCAGATTGGCGGTAACGGCCCGGGTGGCATAGCTCTGGCCGTGCACGGCCACGCCCAGATCGTCCCAACGAATCGTGGCCGGCGCCGCGCTGTCGAACACCGTCACTGCCGTCGGCAGCGGCAGAACTCGGGTCATGGCGTTCTGGGCGTCGTGGTTCCCCGCCACCAGCGCCACGCGAATGCCGCTCTGGCGCAGACGACTCACCTCGTGGACCAGGCGCAGCCCGGTGTTGTAGTCGCGCCAGTCGCCGTCGTAGAGATCGCCGGCGATGAGGACGAAGGCCGCGCCGACCTGCTGTGCCACCTCAACCAGGTTGGCCAGGGCCGCCCGGGTCGCACCGCGTAACGCGGCCACCGGCGCGCCCTCATAGCGCTCCAAGCCGGCCATGGGGCTGTCCAGGTGCAGGTCAGCCGCGTGAACGAACCGCACCATCAGGCAGGTACCCGGCCATCGGGGCGCCACTTGACCAGGACGACCCCGACGGGGTAACGACCGTAGGCTGTCAGCGCGGCCCCGTCGGGCAGCAGCGTGGTGGCCAGGTGCCCACAGACACCGTCGACCCAATACCCGTCGTCGCGCAGATGGTCGTAGGCGTCCAATTCGTAACGGCCGCCCAGGTCCCAGGTGCGCCCGTGGTCACGGCTGACCACGGCGTCTACACCGCGGCGCGCGCTGGTCAGGGGCGGGTCAACGGGCCCTTCGGTGCGGATATCAGCGCGCACGATCAGGGTGCAGATCAACAGGTCGTCCGCGGCTCGCTGCAGGTTGGCGTGGTGGCGGCCGGCGGCAAAGAGGAACTGCATCTCGGACCAGGTGCGCCCGTCGTCGGCCGACCGGGAGATGGCCGTCCCTTCCAGGCTGTCGTCGTGGGGCCCGGCGAAGTACCACGGCGGCATATCGGTTCGCAGCGCCGCCACCAGGTCACCGTCGGCAGCTCGCACCAGAGCCCCTTCGCTGACGCCGCGTCGCCAGGTACGGCCGTCGTGGTCGAGGTCGAATTTCCACTCCGACGGCGACACCTCATCAACCCAGGTGCGGCCGCCATCCCGGGAACGGCGGAAGACGCCGGTATAGTCGCCGGTAGGGTGCGTCATGCCCGGGGCGACATAGTAGCCGATTTCCAGCACGGCCCGGGGCCGGCCGCGATCGTCACGGTCGACCCAACCATTGCCCTCAACGGCGAAGGGAAGCCCATCGGCCGTGGTCGGGTGAGGGACCACCTCGGGCCAGGAACGGCCATAGTCCGAGCTGAAGACGCGGTGTGGCCGCGCTCCCTGCCCCCAGACCTCGGTGACAAATGACAGCCCGCCCTGGCCCAACACGTGCAGGTACTGGGGCCGGCCGCTGGTGCCGGGCACGCCAGCGAAGGACGACCAGGTGCCGCCACCGTCGGCGCTGAAGGCGGTCACCGGTTCAAAACGGCGCGGCTCGCGATGGATCTCACGGCTGCACAGCAGCACCACTTCGCCATTGTCCTGGTATGCCAGGCCAAAGGGCATGGTGTAGTCGGCGTCAGGATGGCGCAGCACCTGCCGCAAAGCGGGGTACAGCCGAAAGCCGCCGTGGCCATCCGCCTGGCGCACGTGGTGTTCCTGCCATGCTCCCATGAGGGCCTCCTGGCATGCGTCACGAGGTGTGTTGGGGCACCGGTGGGGCGGCGATGACATCGGGCTCAACGGCGCCGCCGCCGCGCCGACCGCCGGGCACAGGTGGTCGATGGCGCCGCCAGGGCCAGACCGCCGTAACACCCCTACGCTTGCCGCTGCGGCCGAGGCGTGGTTGACCCGCCGCGGGGCAGGCAGCAGGTCCCGCCCGAGCTCGCCTTCGTTCGCCCGGCGCCGGGCCGCGTCCGACCATGCCACCCGGCAGTACGACCCAGCGGCACTAGGTTGACATGGCGCCGCGGAAACGGGCGCCGACATCAACTGCCGCCGCCCGGAAAAGGCCGATGTCGCAGAAGTAACCGAACAGCTGCACGCCCATCTCGCGCAGGCGCGGCGTGTCCTCCACACGGTCGGCGTGGCAGGCCATGATCTTGCCATGCCGGCGACAGGCTGCGGCGACGCGGCCCAGGGCCGCCTGCATTGCCGGCGCCTGCCACTGGCCGGGCACGCCCAGGTCGACACTGAGATCGCCCGGCCCGACATAGAGGCAGTCGACGCCTTCAGTTGCCGCGATGTCCTCGACGACTTCCAGCGCGCTGGCTAGTTCAATCTGCACCAGGGTCAGCACATCGCGATTGGCCTCGGCGATGAAGGTCGCCGCGTCTACCGACCGATGCCTCGTATGGCCGCGCAGCAGATGCACGCCACGCTTGCCGATGGGTGTGTACTTAGTCGCGCGCACCACCTGTCGGACCTGGTCGAGGGAGGCCACGGCCGGCACCAGGATACCCGCCGCCCCCGCATCGAGCGCCTGGGTGATGGCCGCTCGATCGCAGCTGGGGACACGCACGATGCCGGCGATCTCGGCATGCCACGCCGCCTCCATCAGCAGACCCACCTGCGGTGGGGTGAACAACCCGTGCTCGCAATCGAGCAGGACAAAGTCGAAACCCGCATCGGCCAGCACGCTGACTGCGGCGCTGGAACCGAACTCCACCAGGAAGGTGCCCAGCACCGGTTGGCCGGCGCTGATCTTGTCCCGCAGCTGACGGGCACGAGGATGCATGGCAAACTCCGGACCGGGGGCAGGGACCGATCGCCGACCTCCCACGAGGCCAGCCACCGCGCCGGCCGAAGACACCGACGCGCCCGAACAACGAACGGGCCGTATCGGGGCCCGTCAAGCGCGGTCAGTGGCAGACCTGCCGGGTCAGGGACGGCTCGGCGCCGAAGCCGCCTGGCGGGTACTGCGCCGGGTGGTCCGGGCAGCCCGGCGCGGAGCCGGCATTCGTCGCCCGCCGGGCGGACCGGGGCGGTCCCGGGCCACGCCGATGGATTATCTTGTTCATGTTGGGCACCGCCAACCGCCCCGCACCTGCCATCGGAGCCTGCCGTGGTACCACCGCCCTGCGTCTGCTGGAGCCTGAACGAGGTGGTGGACCGGGTCGTCGGCCTTGCGGTTGCCGGCCCCCTGCCCATCCGCACAGTGGTGGTCCCCCGGTTGCGGTTGGCGCAGCAGATCCGCGTCTGCCTGCTGGAGCGCGGCCGAGGCGACCTGCTCGTGGGAACCCATTTCACCACCCCGCATAGCCTGGCGTGGGGGGTCTTGCAGCGCACCAGTGGCGCTTTCAGCGGCGCCGAGGACGAACTGCGGCTGCCGCGGCTGCGGGTGCTGTACGGGCGGGGCCTGGACCCGGCGGCCTACAGCCGCGAGCGGGTCAGGTCCACGCCCGGGTGGGAGGAGGCCCTGGCGCGCACGGTAACCGACCTGGAGCGAGGCGGTATCGCCGCCGACGACGTGGAGCGATTGGGCACCGCGTCCGGTCGCGGCCTGGCCGAGATCCAGCGCCAACTGGAGCGGGCCGCCGGCCCATCCCTGACCCGGGCAGGCAGCCTCGTTCGCGCTGCGGCCATATTGGTACGACAACCCACCCTGGCGGCGCGATGGGGCGCGGTGCTGGTGGTGGCAGATGTCCACGCCGACGTGGTCGAGGCCCGTTTCCTCGACGCCATCCCCGGCGCGCAACGGGTCTTTCGTGGCGTCCGGCCGCGGAGCGAGGACTACCTGGCCCGGGCCGAGAGCCTGTACGGGCCAGCCGCCCGCCAGGCCCTGGCCGCGGCGCCGGTGGCACGGCCAGGCCGGCGCGATCTGGACATCCTGGCCGACTGGCTGTTCACCGACCCCGAGGCCCAGTCGCGGCCGGAGCGCCCGCGGGCCGCCCCGGTGGCTGACGGCAGCGTGGTGCTGGAGGAGTACGCCGGGGTGGCCGCCGAGGTCGAGGCGGCCGCGGCTTGGGTGGCGCGGCAGGTCCTGGAACGACGCCTGCCGTTGAGCCAGATCGCCGTGCTGGTCCCTCAACTCGACCCCCTGGCCCAGCTGTTGCACGACCGGCTGCAACAGCTTCCCTGGCCCGGCCGGCTGCCGGTGCACGTGTCGGGAGGCCTGCCCGGCAGCGCCAGTCCGGACGGCCAACGGGCTCTGGCGGTAGTCCAGGCCCTCCAGGATCACCTGAGTCTGGAAGCCATGGCGCTTGTATTGCCAGGCCTGCGGCCGGCGCCGGATCAGGAACCGCTGCCGCACAGCGCCGCCGCCGAGTTGCTGTCCGCTCTGGGCACCACCGGGGGCAGCAGCGCGCACCCCGAAGGCGCGCTTACCTGGCCCGACCGCGCCGCGGCGCGGCGTCAGTCACTGGCGGCCGGGTTGGGCCTGGCCCAGGGCGCGGAGGGGGACGAAGAACAGGTGGGCCTGGCGCGCGAGCGGACCAGCCACGAGCGACTCCTGCGCTACCTGCTGTCCGTTGAGCCGGTGCTCGTCGAACTGGCCAAGCTGGCCGAGGCGGTCCTGGCGGACCAACCGCTGGAAGTGCTGTGGCAACGGTTGGCGGCCTTCCTCCGCCAGCGCGTGGTCGATCCGGGCGCCAGCCCCGTGCTCGACCTGGCCGCCGTGGCGATAGAACGGGCCGCCAACGACCCCGACTGCCGCCAGCTGTCCGGTTACCAGGCGCTGGCCCTGGTCGGCAGGCACCTGCAGCAGGTGCGCCTGGCCACGGGCCGCTTCGGCCAAGCCGCAGTGTACGTGGGCACCCTCAGCGGCGCCGCCGGGTTGAGTTTCGCCGCGGTCCGGGTCATCGGGCTGGCCGAGGGCGTCCTGCCGGCCTCGCCGCGCGAGGACACCGTGCTGCCGGACGCCGTGCGCCAGCAACTGACACCGCACCAGTTGCCGGTCACCAGTCTGCGCGCCCTGCAGTCGCTGCACGAGTTCACCCACATCGTCCGCGACACCACCGAGGAGCTGGCGCTGAGCGCCCCGAGACTGACCCTGGAGCGCACATACCGCGAACCCGCGGCGCTCTTCCTCGAAGTCATCGCGGCATTGGGCCGCAACCCCGACGGTCTGGTCAGCCTGGCCCGGTTGCGCGTCCAGGAATTCGTACCCGGGCGGCAGCGTGCGCAGCGATGGCAGCGGAGCTTCCCCCTGGGCGAATCCTGGTGGCACGACCGCGTCGCCGTCGATCGCCTGCATCGGCGCACCGCCCAGGTCCCGTTGGCGTGGCTGAGCCCCGGGGTCTTGCGCGTCACCGACCTGGTGGGACCGGCGGCCACCGCCCTGCAGGCCGTCATGGACGGTGTCCTGGGGCCCCAGGCCGAACTGGGCGAATTGCCCGGGTTGACGCCCCGGCGGCCGCTGACCGCATCGACGTGGCGCCTGCTGCTGGCGTGCCCCCACCGCTTCCTGCTGGAGCACCTGCTGGGATGGCGCGAGCCCCCTGCCGCCAGCAGCCAGCGCGAACTGCCCGCCCTGGCCTACGGCTCGCTGGTGCACCGCGTCCTGCAGCGTTTCTTCACCACCCACGGCCAGGTCTTTGCGGCCCATGGCCAGACGCTGGATTACTGGCAGCAGCAGGCCATGGCGCTGGCGACCGCGGAATTCGTCCAGATGCTGGAGCAGCAACCCCTGGTCGGCGAGATCGTCCGCGCGCAGCAGCGCCGTCGCCTGGAACGTGACCTCCGCGGGTTGCTCGCGTGCCTGTGGCACCTGGGCCCCAGTCGCTGCGTCGCCAGTGAAGAAGCGTTCGGCTTCCGTCCCCCGGTGTCGCTGGAGGTGGCTGGCACATCGGTGTGGGTGCGGGGGTTCTTCGATCTCGTCGAGGCGCAGGGCACGGTCACCCGCGTGTGGGACGTGAAAACCGGCCAGTGCCGGGCGCGCGTGGGCCGGGAGGCGGCGCCGAGCCCGGTCATCGACGCCCAACTGGCTCTCTACGGCCTGGTCGCGCAGGGGCAGACGCGCGTCTGGCGGACTCCTCCCCGCGTGGAAGCCGGCTATATGTACTGCCGCGATCAGCATGGACGCCTGCGTCGTTTCAGCGACGACTTCGACGCCCTGGCGCAGGCCGCCCGGCAGTGGCTGCAGGTAACCGTGGCCCTGTGGGCCGAACGGTCGTTCCCACACACGCCACGCCGCGACGACTGCCGGATCTGCCCGTTCGCGCCGCTGTGCGGTCGGCAGACCCAGGGCGGTTCGGCCGCCCGCCCCGGCGCTCACGGCGCCTTGGGCGCCTACGCGGAGCTCCGCCCATGACACCGACCGGGTCGGTACCGCCTCCAGAAGACCAGGATCAGCGCCGTGCCGCTGTCCACGAACGCGAGCGCAACGTGGTCATCGAAGCGGGCGCCGGGACGGGCAAGACCAGCACCCTGGTGCAACGCCTCCTCGAGCTGGTCGCGCCGGCCCACGCGGGGCCGGCCATGCGCCTGAACCGCGTCGCGGCCATCACCTTCACCCGCAAGGCGGCCGGCGAACTCGGCCTGCGGATCCGCGAATCCCTGCTGGCGGCGTTGGCGGACGAGCCCCTTACCACCCAACGACGGCAGCGCCTGCGGCAGGCCCTGGGCGACCTGGACACCGCCTGGGTAGGGACGATCCACAGCTTTGCGGATCGCCTGCTGCGGCTGAATCCGGCCGAGGCCGGGCTCAACCCCAACTACGAGATCGCCAGGGACGAAGAGGAGCTGATCGAGGAGACCTACGAGCAGTTGCTCCGCGGGGCAGAGACCGGCACCCTTGACCGCCTGCTGGCCGGCAGCGATGTGGAGGCACAGGCGGAAGAAGCCGCGGCTACGGTGGTCGCGGCGCTGGGCGCCGGTGTGCTGGCACAGAGCCAGGAAACGGGTTTCGCGCCCCGCACGGGCCTGGACGCCCTGGTGCGGGAGTTCATCCGGCAGCGCGACGTACCGCCGGTGATGCCGCCGCCAACCGCCGCCGACCTGGAGGCGGTCCGCCGGGCCATGGAGGAGTTCCGCGACCTGGCCCGCACGGTTACCGCGGCCAGCGACTTCGGCGACTGGGTCCGATCGCTGGCCGAGACCATGGCGGAATTGATGACCGAGGAGGATCCGGCGGTGCTGTTCGCCGAGATGGCCTTCCCGGTCCGCGAGCGCTGCCAGGGCAAACTGCGCAAGGGTGAGGAGTGCGGTAGCGATGCGGCCACCTGGCGGGTGTGCAAAGCCCTTACGGTGGGAGGCAAGGACCGCGGCCACGCTGATCTGCCACCGCTGCGCGCCGCACTGACCGGGCCCCTGGACGAGTGGTTGGGTCGCCGTCTGGTGCGCCTGTCGCCGGTGGTCCTGGCGCTCTACCAGGCGACCAAGCGGCGGCGCGGCGTGGTCGACCCCATCGACCTGCTGCTGCTGTTGCGCAACGTGCTGCGCGACAATCTCGAAGCGCGGACGCGGGCGCGGGCGCTGTTCGATCACCTGCTGGTCGACGAGTTCCAGGACACCGACCCGCTGCAGGCTGAGATCGTGCAGTTCCTCTGCGAAGCCGGCCCGCCAGCGGCCAACGCAGCCGCTGTGCGCCTGGCCCCCGGCCGGTTGACCGTGGTCGGCGACCCGAAACAGTCCATCTACCGCTTCCGCCGGGCCGATGTCGAAGCCTATGCGCGCTTCGTCGACGCCCTGGCGCCGACGGCGCTGGAGGTGCACTTACGGGCCAACTTCCGCAGCGTCCCGGCGCTCACGGGGTGGTTCAACCAGCGCTTCCCCGACCTGCTAGGGCGCAGCCCGGACGGCAGCACCTTCGCGCCGGATACCGGGCAGGTGTACCACCGCGATCTGGCCGCTGGCCGGCGCGATGACCGTACCCCGGCGGTGCACGTGCTGCCCTTCGAGGCGTTGACGCCGGGCAGCAACGTCGAGGAATACCGGGCCCTGGAGGCGGAAGCACTGGCCTGTTACCTGCGCTGGCTCGTCGAGCGGAGCGAGACCCTGATGCCCGGCGACGATGGCGGCCAACGGCCGGTGGCCTACGACGATATCTGTGTGCTGGCCCTGACCACGACGCAGTTGCCCGTGCTGTTCCGCCAGCTGGACCGCCTGGACATTCCCTACGCCGCCTCGGGCGGCGCCCTGTTTCTGGGCGATCCGCTGCAGAGGCAGTTCCTGTTGGCGCTACGGGCCCTGGCCGATCCGGACGACGGTCCTGCCCAGGCCGCCCTCCTGCGGCCGCCCTTCTTCGCCGTGGACCTGAGGGACCTGCTGGCGCACCGGGCCCGGCCCGAGGGTCCGGCCGCCACGCGGGCCGCGGCCGCCCTGGCCCTGGTCGAGCGCTTGCGCCGCCAGCGACACGAGCAACCGCCCGGAGTTACGGCGCGCGCCCTGCTCGATGGCACAGCCTGTGGCCGGACCGTGGCCCTGGGGCCCAACGGCCAGCAGCGCCTGCATCGCTTGCGCGAGGTTTGCCACCTGCTGGCGCAGACCGCCGCCGAAAAGGGGCTCGATTACGACGGCGCCACCGCGGCCCTGCGCCAGTGGGTCAGTGCCCCCCAGCCCATGGACGCGCCGCGCCCGGTGGCCGAGAGCGTCATCCAGGTAATGACCGTGCACCAGGCCAAGGGTCTGGAGTTCCCGGTGGTCGTGCTGTGGGACAGCCAAGCCCGTGTCGCCCCCTACGATCACGCGCTCGCCTGGCGCGTCGCCGACGGCGGCCGGCAGTGGTGCCTGGCCCTGCACGGCCTGCAGCTGGACCAACCGCCCGACGCGCGACTGGCCAACCGCGAGAAGCGCTATCTCGAGCACGAGCGACGCCGGCTGGTGTACGTGGCAGCCACCCGGGCCCGGGATCTGCTCGTCCTGCCCCAGGCCGGCCTGGTTGAGGCGACCAAGGTGGCGGGCCTGCTCATCGGTCAGGAGGACGGCCCGGCGGTGGCCCGCCTGCCCGTCTTTGCCGCCGGGCGCGGCGCCGCCTGGAGTCAGGTAATCGACCACCACCCGGCCGTGGACCCGGTGCCGGCCGGCGAACTGGAGGCAGACCTGGAGCGTCGCTGGCTGGCGGCAGCCGCGGCTTCAGGCCAGTCCCGGTGGCGACCGGTAGCCGCGTCCACTGCGGCCCATGGGCCGGACGTCGACCCGGACGACGGCCCCGGCGAGGCGCCCCGCGAACGCCGCGGCCGGCACGGCGCTCGCTTCGGGACCGTGGTCCACCAGGCCCTGGCCGCGTGCCTGGAAGATCCGCAGCAGACGGCGGCCGTGGCCGTGGCAAGCGCGGCCGCCGCCGAGGGACTGGCCGGCCTGCACCGCGAAGCCGTCGAGGATGTCGAGCGATCGTTGGCCGCGTTGGGTCGGGCTGGCCTGCTGCCCGGCCCGGGGATGACGGTGCGGCTGGAATACCCGTTGGCCGGCCCTGGAGACGCCGGTGAGCTGCTGCTCGCGTTCGCCGATTTCGTCCACTGCGGTCCGGGTGGCCTGACGGTACTCGACTTCAAGAGCGATGCGCCGCCGACCGGCCCGGTCGCTGCAACCTACCCGGCCTACGTGCGGCAGGTGCAGACCTACGGCCGACTGCTCCGGCAGGCAGCGGCCAACGCGGGGCCCTGTGGCTGCGGTCTGCTGTTCACGGCCAGCGGCGACCTGCATTGGGTCGTTGGCCCCGCCGCGGACGGGCTACCGGAGATGGTCCAGGGCTGATCCGGGTCGGTCCCTGGGCCGCGGACGCGCCCGAGGCCAGGACAGCCCGCCCGTCGCGGCGCGGTCCGAGCCGGTCTGCCGCCGCCCAGGAGGCGGTTGAGCGCCGCCGCGGCCGAACCGCCGCCCCGGCTGCTCACCAGCGGGACCCGCCTGCAGGCCCGGCGTTCAACCGCGCCATCGGGTTGCCCCTTTCCCCCCGCCCGGCTCCCAACCGCGCCATCGGGTTGTCCCTTTCCCCTTGCCCGGCTCTCAACCACGCCATCGGGTTGGCCCGTTGCCCCGGCCCGGCGCTCAACCGCGCCATCGGGTTGCCCCTTTCCCCTTGCCCCGCCCTCAACCGCGCCATCGGGTTGGCCCGTTGCCCTTGCCTGCCGTACAGCGCCGCAGGCCCGGAGCGCCAGCCAGCTCCGGGCCTGCCTGTGCCGGTCGGACGACCGATGTCGTCCGACACTCCCTTGCGGGTCTGCGTCACGGAACCCAGACCAGGCGGGCCCCCAGGGCCACCAGGTCCCCTCCCGACCCGGGCGCCGCCGACGGGGCCGTGCAGCGCAGCGGGGCCTGCGTGCCGGTGCACACCACTTGGTCTCCGGCCGTTGCCGTGCCGTAAACCCGGTCCACCGGCCGTTGCTCCCCACCGCCACAGCGCCGGCAACCGGAGCCGTTCTGGACCCATTCCGGATCGCCAGCCATACCCACCAGGCCCCACGGGTTGGCGGCCGCGGGGTCAGCCACGCTGTCGCCGCGGTGGTCCAGGGCAAACTGCCCCAGGCGGCTGTCCTCGCCGCCGCCCTGCGGCCGGGTGACCGCATCGCGACAGGCGTATTCCCACTCCACCGCCGTGGGCAACCGGTACACCTCGCGGCCGGCGTCCTGATTGAGCGCCGCCACAAAGGCCTGCACCTGCTGCCATGATACCCGCACTACCGGCTGGCCGCCGGCGCCGGCCACGCACCCGGCACCCGCGACCGGTGCCGATCCCATCACAGCCTGCCACTGGCGCACCGTGACCGCCGACTGCCCGAGGAGGAAACCCTGCGCCAGAACCGCGCGCTCAGCGTCGCGGCCATCGACGCCCGGCGCCGCCGCCAGGTGGTCTCGACCCGCAGAGCGCGACTCCACCCACACGAAGCGCATCACCGCGCCATCGGGCAGACGCGCCGCCCGCACGGCGCCGGGTACCGGGGCACGGTCGACGGGGACCACGGGGTAAGCCCAGCCCGAGCCGGCCGTCAGCAGCAGCCCGGCCAGGCACACCGAAGCGAGCAGATGAAGCACCGCGGCGCCGGGGAAGGCGCCTGCGGCCGCGTGGCGATGGATCGCAGTCTTGTTCACGTCAGGCCTCCAGGTTGGCGTTCACCGCTGACCCGGCAGATGCAATCGGCGTGCCAGGGCTCGGCAATGGCGTTGCCGCGGCGAACCGTCCTGCAACCGCCACTCGCTCGACCCCCGGCACCGACCCGCCAATGACCGCCCGCAGGACCGCCCGCCTGCGGGCCAACTTCCTGTCCT
The DNA here is from genome assembly GCA_903893785.1 of uncultured Gemmatimonadota bacterium. Lineage (GTDB taxonomy): Bacteria > Latescibacterota > UBA2968 > UBA8231 > UBA8231 > CAITNQ01. The sequence continues at coordinate 66,025 of CAITNQ010000344.1, read as the reverse complement.
GCATACGCATATGAACCGGTCAACCGCCGCCGACGCCGCCCCCTGCGCGGCCGGCGCTGCGATGTTGACCGCGACGGTACCGCACGCGCTGTCGGCAGCCGCTGTGAGCGCACCGTGGTGGGTACCGCCAAGGCACTGGTCAGCAGCCCCGGTCCATCCGACGCATCTCATTGTCAGCCATTGCGTTGCATAGGCTGCCAAGGATTTGGTCACAGGCCACCCCGCAGTCGTGACCCGCACCGCCGTGTCACCGACCATGGACCGGCCACCGCCGGACTTGGCTGCCCGGTTCCAGCGCTGCCGTGGACGGGTCCGGCACCGGCCGGCGTTGATCAGATGCCATGCAGATCGCACATTACCCGTTCGCGCCAGCCCTCGGCCCCACCGCCCGCGTTGTGGCGGCCGGGGGCGGCGTCGGGCGGGGGCCCATCACGGTGTCGCGGAGGTAAAGGATGCTGCCCGGATCGACCTGGGACGTGGCCAAGAGCGAGCAGCTCTACGGTTTCGAGTATTGGGGCGCCGGCTATTTCGGCGTCAATGCCGAGGGCAACGCCTGCGTGCGGCCCGACGGCCCGGGAGGTCCGGAGATCGACCTGCAGCACTTGGTGGAAGCGGCCCGGCAGCGCGACATACGCCTACCCATCCTTTTCCGGTTCAACGGCATCCTGCGCCATCGGCTGCGGGTCCTCCACCGCGCCTTCGCCAGTTCCATGGCCGAGTACGACTACCAAGGGTCGTACCGACCGGTATACCCCATCAAAGTGAACCAGCAGCGCTACGTGGTGACGGCGCTGATCCGGGCCGGCCGCGAACTCAACCTGGGGCTGGAGGTGGGCAGCAAGCCCGAACTGGTGGCGGCGCTGGCCATGCACGACAACCCGGACGCGCTGCTGGTGTGCAACGGGTACAAGGACCGCCAGTACCTGGAGCTGGCCATGATGGCCCAGCGGGTCGGCCGCGAAGTCATCGTGGTGGTGGAGAAACCGTCGGAGATCGATCTGCTGCTCAGTATCAGCCAGGAACAGGGCATTGAGCCGAACATCGGCTTCCGCCTGCGCCTGGCCGGGCGCGGCGCCGGGCGCTGGGAACGAAGCGGTGGCGAGCGGGCCAAGTTCGGTCTGAATGTGACCGAGATCGTGGCCGCGCTGAAGCTGCTGGCCGAGCACGGCAAGCAGAGCTGGGTCCGCCTGGTCCACTTCCACAACGGCAGCCAGCTGACCAACATCTCGGCGCTCAAGCAGGCGGTCCGCGAGGCGACCCAGGTCTACGTCCAGGTCGCCAAGTGCTGCCCCAGGCTATGCTACTTCGACGTGGGTGGCGGCCTGGCGGTGGACTACGATGGTTCGAAGACGGCTTTTGAGTCGTCCATGAACTACACGGTTGAGGAGTACGCCCGCGACGTCATCTGGATCCTCAAGGAAGCCTGTGACGCCGCCCGGGTGGCCCATCCATCGGTGGTGACCGAGTGCGGCCGCGCCATGGTGGCCTATGGTTCGGTGCTGGTGGCCGAAGTCCTCGGCCTGGCCAATACTTTCACGACGACCGTCGACGCACTGGCGGTGGGCCGCCAGACCAGTGAAGACACGGTGCTCAACATGGCGCAGCTGCTGCAGGCGCTGACGCCGAAGAACTGCCAGGAAACCCTCCACGATGCCGCCGAGTTGCGGCAGACCATGCTGCAGCGGTTCAGTCTGGGACTGATGTCAATCGAGGACCGCGCGCTCGGCGATCAGTGCTACTGGGCGCTGCTCAACGCCATCAACGCCGTGACGACCAAGCTGCACTATGTGCCCGAAGACCTGCGCCGATTGCCTTCGCAGTTGACCGACACGTACTTCTGCAACCTGTCCATTTTCCAGTCCATGCCCGACAGCTGGGCTATCGACCAGATTTTCCCGATCACGCCGATCACCCGCCTGGCCGAGGAACCGCGACGCCGCGTCGTGCTGGCTGACATTACCTGCGACTCCGACGGCAAAGTCGAACGCTTCGCCGATCTGCGCGACATCAAGCACTACCTGCCGGCGCACGAACTCCGGCCGCAGGAACGGTATTGCTTTGGCGTCTTCCTGGTGGGCGCGTACCAGGAAATCCTCGGCGACCTGCACAACCTGTTCGGCGACACCAATGCCGTCCACGTTGAGTTGACCGACGATGGCCGCGTCCAGTTCGCCAACGTTCTGCGCGGCGACACCGTCGGGCAGGTGCTGCGCTATGTCGCGTTTGAGAAGGCCGACTTGGTCGAACGGTGGCGGCATGCCCTGGAAGCGGCGGTGAGCGCCGGCCGGCTGACGGCCCGCGAATCGGCTGTGCTGCAGCGTCAGTACGACGAAGTGTTCGGCGACTACACCTATCTGCGCTGAGGCGGCCCCGGCCACCCCCGCCAGTGCCACGCCGCCGGCGACGCCGGCACACAGGAGGTACCCGCATGCTGTGCAATCCCCCGGTGGACATTGCCGCCGAACTGCTCGAAGGGCTCAAGCACGTCAGCACCCCTACGGCCACGGCGCTCCTGATGGGCCGCGGCTTCAACCATGGTTACCTGACCGGCATTCCGCCCCAGGCCCTGGCCCCGGGGCAGGTCATGGTGGGCCGGGCACGCACGCTGCGCTTCCTGCCCCTGCGGGAGGACCTGGTAAAGACGCAGTACGCCAGCACCGCTGATCGCCCGCACCGCGACGCCATCGAGTCCATCGAACCGGGCGAGATCCTGGTCATCGACGCCTGCGGTTGCCGTGAGGCGGGCGTGGTCGGCGACATGTTCACCCGGCGGGTGCTCGAGCGCGGTGGTGCCGGCATCGTCATCGACGGATCGGTGCGCGATCTGAGCACCATCCGCACCGTGGGCCTACCCCTGTTCTGCCTGGGCCAGCACGGCGCCGGCATCAACCGGGCGCTCATGTCGGCCGACTACCAGGTGCCGGTCAAACTGGCCAACACCGCGGTGGTGCCAGGGGACGTGCTGCTGGGCGACCAGGACGGCGTGGTCGTCATCCCGCCGACGGAGTTGGCCGCGATTGTGACCGCCGGCATCGAGCACGAGGTCCAAGAGCGCTTCACTCGCCTGAAACTGGCCGAGGGCTATGCCCTGCACCAGGCGTACCCGCCCGACGAGCAACTGCGGCCGGCGTACCTGACTTGGCGGCAGACGCAGCCCGAGTTCGAGCGCTTTCCCTTTGCCTTTGCCGAACCCTGACCCGCGCTGCCATCGTCAGCGCACGGCGCGGCGACGACCATGGCGGCAGCGCCTCCCGGTAGGGGTCAATCGCCGTACTGCAGCAGGACCTTGCCGGTCTCGCCAGCGGCAAACAGGGCCAGGGCATCCGGGGCCTGGTCGAACGCCAGCACGTCGGTGATCAGTCGCCCCACTGGCAGGCCCTCGCGCCATAACCGCAGCATGGCCGGGAATTCGCCCACGTGGTAGAACCACGAACCGACAGCGCGGACATCGCGGCGGATGAAGTCTTCGCTAGGCGACAGCTCCACCCTGGGTTGCTCGCCATTGAAGAGCACCAGGCCGCCGTTGCGCACTACGCGGAAACACTGGTGCACGGTAGCCGGCACGCCGGCCGCCTCGACGGCGGCATCGACGCCCCGGCCCTCGGTCAGGCGGTTGATGGCCTCGACCGGGTCATGCCGGGCAGCCTCGACGCATTCGGCAGCTCCCAGGCCCGCCGCCAGTTCGAGGCGCCGGGTCTGCAGATCAACGGCGATCACGCGCCGGCCCAGGTAGCTCTGCAGCAGCACGCTGCCCAGTCCCACCGGGCCCAACCCGAACACCGCCACGGTATCCGTGTCGGCGTCCAGTTTCAGGCTGGTGTGGTACGGCACGCCCAGGCCGTCGCCGGTGACCAGCACCGCTTCGGCGTCCGGCAGGTCTTCAGGCACGGGCAAACAAGCCGTCTCGGCGGCCAGAAAGGCTTCGGCATGCATGCTGCCATAGCCGCGGCGTCGGGGGCACCACGTGGACTGGCCGCGCCGGCAGGCATCGCAGTCGGCCCGGCCACAGCCGGCAACCGCCGAGACGCCGACCCGCTGCCCCACCTGGACGCGGGTGACGCCGGGCCCCAGGGCTTCGACCACGCCCATGGCTTCGTGCCCGCTGTTACCGGTTTCCAGCCCGGAACCGCGGTAGGTGGACAGCTCGCTGCCGCAGAGGGCCGACATGCGGGTGCGAATCCGCACCTCGCCGCTGGCGGGCACGGGCTCGGGCGCCTCGGCGACGCGCGCCTGTCCCTGGCCATCGAGTCTGAGCGTGCGCATGGGGCCTCCAGGGGTTCAGAGTCGCGCTGCTGCCGGGAAGATAGCCTGCGGGCAAGGGCGACCGCAAGGGCGGCGCCGACCCTGGTGCGGACCGGCCGGCCGACACCGTCGCCGCGGAGAAGGCCGGGGACCGGACACCAGGGGTGCCACGGCCCGACAAACTTAGGCCTAACCACCTGAGGCCCGGTCCTGTTATCTTGGCGTAGCACCGGGGTCTGACATCGCGGCCACTCGCCCCGCTACCGGTCCGCGGTGGTAGACCCGGTGTGGCCCTGTGTCGACCATCGGGCGGTGAGCCGCCGGTGGACCGGATGTGACCCTGTTCTGGGGGGTTCTGCTTGGCCGGAAGCCCACGCTCCGAGGCCGCCAGCGTCGCGACGGCGCTGACTTTCCTGTGCTGCTTTGCCACCGGTTTGCCCAAAGCGTTCACCGGCTCCGGGGCGCAGTCGATCTTCGTGTCCACCGTGGGTACGAAGATGCTGCCCGTGACCTACATCGTCGGCGCCGCGCTGCTGCCCCTGGTGGGGTACGCGTACGAATGGTTGAGTCGCCGCCTGCCCCTGCTGCAGGTGAATCTGTTGACCGCCCTGGCCGACGTAGCCGGAGCGCTGGCGGTGTGGGCCGCGCTGGCCTTCGCCCCCGGCAAAGTTTCGGCCTGGATCGGGATTTTCTGGTACCAAATCGATTGGGTCCTGGCAACCCTGGTCACCTGGACCCTGGCAGCCCGCATGCTCAACCTGAAGGAGGGCCAGGACTACTTCGGCCGGATCGCCCTGGGCGGATTGGGAGCGCAGGGCCTGGGCGGGCTGCTCGTGGGGCCGTTGGCGAGCCATCTGGGCTCGGCCCAGCTGCTGCTGGCCAGCGGCCTGGGCAGCCTGTTGGGCGTCGGCGTCATGCTCGTCGTCGGGCGACGATACGGCCACCGCCTGGTGGAAACGGTGGACCCGTTGGCAGCCCTGTCCAGTGGCGGTGCGGCCACCGCCGCGCCGACCCGGCGCGCCTGGGGTAAGTGGCGCTACGTGGTCCTCATCGGCCAGTCGGTCAGCCTCTACTTTGCCGCGGAGTTCATCTTCTTCGGGGCCCTGCAGCGGGGGGTCCCGGACGTGGACCAAATGACGGCTTTCGTCGGCCGTGTGGCCGCCTGTCACGGCTTCCTGAGCATGGCCTTCAGCGCCCTCACGCCGTGGGTGATCGCCCGCACCGGCATGGCGGCGGGATTGGCCGTGCTGCCGGCGGCCGTGGGGGTGACGGGCCTGGCCGCCACCGCGGTGCTGATGACCCAGGACGCGCTGGGCATGGCCGCCATCGTGCTGATGGCGGTGGTCTACCTGTCAGATACCGTAGTTCGCTACAGCATTGACCGTCAGGTCACCAGCGTCCTGCTGCAGCCCCTGCCGTCCGAGGAGCGTACGCGCCTGCAGGTCCAGTCCGAAAGCATCCTGGAGCCGGCCGCGGGAGCCGTGATGGGACTGCTGCTGATGGCCATTTTGCAGCTGGCCGGCGATGCCGCCCTGCGCACCACCGCCGTGCTGCTGCTGGTCCTGGTCGGTGTGCGCTTCGTCCTCGGCCTGCAGGCCATCGGCGAGTTCCGTCGTCTGCTGGCCGCGGCGGTGGAGCGTCGCGAGCTGTTGCCCCCCGAGGTGGGCGACGATCCGCAGAGCACGGCCTGGGCCCTGCAGCGCCTGCAGTCGTCGGCGCCCGGTTGCGTGCTGTACAGCATTCACCTGCTGCGCCAGCGACACCGCGACCGGCTGGAACCGCATCTGGACCGCCTGGCGCGGCAGCCGCAGGCCGCCGTGCGGCGCGCCGCGCTCGAGGCCATGGGCGATGCCCCGGCCGCCCACCAGGCCACGCTCCGGTCCGTTCTGGATGACGAAGTGGACACCGGTCTGGCAGTCCAGGTGGCGCAACTGCTCGACCGCGTGCAGACTGAGGACGAAACGGTCGATGGCCTCGACTGGCAGGCCCTGATGCCCGAGTTGGCCCCCACCGACGACCGCGGGCGGGCCAAGCTGGCCGCGGTCCTGGCCTGCGGCCCGTTCGCCGAGCAGACCGCCGCGCGCCAGTTCCTGCAGGCCCTGTGCGACAGCCCGGACGCCGAAGACCGGCAAGCCGCCGCCCGCATCCTGGCCGCGGTCGGGCGTCCCGAGTTCGAAGGCGCCCTCGTCCCCCTGCTCGACGACCGCGAGGCCGACGTACGGCAGGAAGCGTTGGAGGCAGCGGGAAGGCTGCACACCCCGCGGCTGGCCAAAGTCATGGTCAACCACCTGGCCAACGGCCACGCCGGGCGCACGGCCGCTCTGCAGCTGGCCAGTTTTGGCGAGGTGGCCCTGCCGCCCCTGGCCCGGGCGCTGGACCATGCCCTTTCCGGGCCGGAGCTTGACTTGGATGTGTGCCGCCGACTGCACCACGCGCTGGCGCGCCTGCGCCTGCCCGAGGCGTTTGTACGCCTGGAGCGCGATCTAGTCGGGCCGCGCCTTGATCTCCGCCACACGGCCGGCCGGGCCCTGTTCCAGCAGCTGGCGGCCCTCGCGGCGCCCGAGCACGTCCTCAAGACCCGACTGGCCAGCGAGGCTGCCCTGTGGGCTACTTGGCGCCAATGGCAGGCCAGCGCCGCGACGGCGCCGGGCCTAGTCCTCCTGCGGCGACCCTTGGCGGAGGCCATTGCGGCGCAGCGCCACCACGTGGCGCGCCTGCTGGCCCTGGCCCAGGGGGCGACGCGGTACGGTGCCGCCGCTGACACGGTGATCGAAGCCACAGATGCGGCCCAGGTAGCCATCGCGGTGGAATTCCTCACCGCGCCCCTGCCCGCGGCCCTCCGCGCCCCGGTCGCCGCGGTACTGGCCGTCGAGAGCGGCCCGGCCGCACCAACGGGCGCTCATGACGCAGCCGAGCCGGTCTTGGCGGCGATCCTGGCGGCGAGTCCGGATCAGTGTCCCCTGTGGCTGCTGACGGCAGCGGTATATACCACCGGCAAAGACAGACGGGTGGCACTGCAGGCTCAGGTAGTGGCGCTGCAGCCCGTCTGGGGCGACCTGCCCGGCGGCACACGCGCATGGTCTCTCACCCAGCTAGGTGCCGGCCAGACCGGCCTGGGCTGAGAGCGAAAAGAGGAGACGAACCGATGTTGCTGGTGGAACGCATCCTTGCCCTGCAGGCGACCGAGATCCTGAAGGATCTGCCCCAGACGGGTTTGGCGACCCTGGCGAACTTCTCGCGCGTGGTCGAGATAGCAGCCGGCGAGACCCTGTTCCGCGAAGGCGAGACAGGCCGTTCGCTGTACGTTGTCGTCGACGGCGAGGTGGGTGTGTACGTGGGCGACCGCCAGGTGGCGAAACTGGCCGCCCCCAGCGTGCTGGGCGAAATGGCGGCCCTTGATCCGGAGCCTCGCTCAGCCACCGTGCGGTCCCTTTCGGATACCTTGCTGCTCGAGATCAGCGACGCGCTGCTCAACCGCATCATCGACGACAACCCCGACGTGGCTCGCGCGATCATCCGGCTGCTGTGCCGGCGGCTGCGTGACGCCAACCGGCGCCTGGCCGGCTGAGTTGGCCCCGCGAGCCCAGAGCGGCCCCGAAGCGGGCCGCGTCGGGCGCCCGTTCGCGCCCTTGGGTGGCACCAGCATACCAGGTCGGTGGCAGGCAGCGTCGGACGGCAACGCCGCTGTCGACGGGTGGAGGGGGTAGGCTGATGGACAAAGATGCACGGGGAAGCGCCGCGATCGTCGACTACGAAAACGTCGCGTACAGTCTCAGCCGCATCGGCATTGCGCTGACGTCGGAGGCACGGCTCGAAGCCCTGTTCCAGCTCATCGTTAACGAAATCATGGCCTTCGCGGGTTGCGATGCCTGTTCGCTCTACATCCGTCAGGAAGAACCGGACCGACTGGTCTTCCAGGCCACGCGGACGCTGTCGCTGGAACGCCGGGGCATACACCGCCCCTTCCGCCCGATCCCCCTGCCGTTGACGGAGACCTCCGTCGCCGGGTGCACGGCGCTGACCGGGCGCGTGATCAACATCGCCGACTGCTATGCGCCCGCTGCCGACGTGCCCTACCGGCACAACAGCCAGTACGACCAAGATGCCGGGTACCGGACCGTATCCATGCTGTCGGTGCCCATGCGCGACGGCCGCGGCCAGGTGACGGGGGTGATCCAGCTGATCAACAAGCTGGACGAGCAGGGCCGACCTGTTGCCTTCCCGGCAAGCCTGGAGCCCTTGATCGCGGCCATCGCCAGCCAGGCGGCGGTAGCCGTGCGGCAGGCGCAACTGCAGCAGCTGCAGGCGCAGGCCAGCTTCATGTTCAACTCGCTCCTGCTGTCGCTGTGCGTCTATGCGTTTTTCCTCGCCGGGGTGCGCACCGCGGCAGGGTCGTTCCTGGGCCTGAACATGAAAGAGGTAGTCACGCTCAGTTTCTCGGCCGGCTTCTGCGTCATCGCCGGGTTCATCATCCGGCAGGCGCAACTGCCCGTAACCTACTTCGGCCTGAGCCTGCGCCGTTGGCCACGAGCCGTCGGCGAGTCGCTGCTGGTCACCGCCGCGGTGCTGGCCGGGGCCATGGCCCTGAAGGTCTACGGCATCAACCACTGGGCGGTGTTCCGCGGCGCGTCGGTGGTGGATTGGAGTGTACTAGGAGTCTCGTACTTGAGTTACGGCCTGATCGCGCCGCTCCAGGAGTTCATCCGCAGTGGCGTGCTGCAGACCAGCCTGGAACGCAACCTGGGCGCCAACCGCTGGAGTCCGGCCGGCGCGGTGGTGCTGTCGTCCTGCGTGTTCGGTTCGTTCCATATCTTCTACTCAATTGGGATGGCGTTGCTGACCGTCTTCAGCGGCCTGCTGTGGGGCTGGCTGTACACCCGCCACCGCACCATCGTTGGCATCAGCCTGTCGCACTTCGCCATCGGCAACTTCATCGGCCTGACCGGGTTCTGGAACCTGCTGGCGAACCTTTAGGTCACCGGGCCGTACCCGTTTCGCGGGCCAGTTCGCGCAACCTGGCCAGGAGTACCGGTTCGATCGGGATGCCGTCGCGACGGCGTTCGCACTGGGTGCGGGCCTCTGGCTCGCCGGCGACCATGACCTCGCCGAAGCCCAGGGCGGGCAGCGCCGACCGGACCAGTGGCAGGAGGAATTCCATCCGCTGCTGGAACTCGCGCAACGGCAGGAAGCGCTCCACCTGGATCGCCAGGTAGAACTGGCTGGTGTGCATCGGGTGGTCGTAGAGGTGCACCCCCCCGAGCGCCGTGCTCATGGCACCGCCGCCGAGCACGCCACAGAGGATCTCGACCATCATTCCCAGGCCGCTGCCTTTGTACCCGCCCAGGGGCATGAGCAGCCCGTCGCGGGCCGCCGCCGTGTCCGTCGTCGGCTGGCCACTGGCGTCGAGCGCCCAACCCAGGGGGATGGTCGGGCGCCCGCTGGCAGCCGCCTGCAGAATGCGGTTCATAGCCACCGTGGTCGTCGCCATATCCAGCAACCACGCCCCCGGACCGGTGCTCGGCACGCTGACGCAGATGGGGTTCGTGCCGATGCGGCCCTCGCGCCCTTGCCACGGCGGCACCGACGGCGAGGCGTTGCAGAGCACGACGCCAATCATGCCCGCGGCCGACAGGCGCAGGCCCCAATACGCAGCGGCCCCGAAATGGGAGGAGTTGCGGGCCACGGCCAAGCCGACGCCGTGCCCTTGGGCCAGGCGAATGGCGTGGTCGCAGCAGGTGGCCGCCACCCACTGCCCGACCCCGCGGCAGCCGTCGAACAGCAGGCAGGCACCCGAGGTCGAGACGATACGGCCGTCGGTGGCCGGATCGATGTTCCCAGCCCGCAGCTGATTGACGTAATGGGGCAGCAGGTGAAGGCCATGGGAGTCGACGCCGCGCAGATTCGCGGATACCAGCGAAGCGGCCACCAGGTCGGCTTTGGGCGGCGGCATCCCGGCGCCCACCAGGATGGACTCGGCCAGTCGGTGCAGGTACTCAGCTGCCAGGCGCTCCATGTCTCCCCTCCGCGGATGGGTTGGGCAACCAACGACCTGGGCGACGCCCCGTCAAGTCGCCGGCGCGTTGCCCGCGCCGGCGCCCGGCAGCCAGGGACCCGGTATCGCGGCGGCCAGGCGCCGACCTGCACGCGTGCCCTCGCCCGCCCTGCCACGCGACCGCCCGGACGCGCCTTGACCGCGTCAACGCGGCAGCCGTTCATGGGACGGCCACACCTGGGAGCCCAAAGGGTAGATTGGCTCGGTAGCGCCGATAGCGGCGATCCCGGGCTGCCCGGCACCCCTGTCTGGCCAACCTCGCCGCCTTGCCTGCAGCGGGTGCCGTGCGGGTGGGGACGACCGCGCTGCCGCAGACCCCTTCACGGAGGTGCCGTCAGCATGCCGCTGGCAACCATGCCACCGCTTTACCCGCGCGCGCTGCTGCCGCTGCCCGTCGGCCGCATCCATCCCACCGGTTGGCTGGCCAGTCAGCTCCAGCTGCAGGCGCAGTCGCTGACCGGTCACCTGGACGAGATCTGGCCCGATATCCGCGACAGTGGCTGGATCGGCGGCCAGGCTGAAGGGTGGGAACGGGCGCCCTACTGGTTGGACGGACTTGTCCCGCTGGCCTGGTCCCTGAACGACGCCGGGCTGCAGGCCAAGGCGCACCGCTGGCTGGATCACATCCTCACCCACGCCCAGCCCGACGGCTGGCTGGGCCCGGTGCAGTCAGGTGGTTACGACGCCCACGACCCCTGGCCGGTCTTCGTCATGCTCAAGGCCATGACGCAGTACCACGAGGCCACCGGCGACGGCCGCGTGCCCGGCGCCATGCTGCGCTTCTGCCACTGCCTGCAGGAGCAGCTGCGAGCCGTACCCCTGTTCGTCTGGGGGCGCTCGCGCTGGGCCGATCTGGTGCTGTCCATCCACTGGCTTTACGAACGCACTGGGGAGGGATGGTTGCTGCGTCTGGCCGCCGAGGTGGCCGATCAGGGGTACTGCTGGCGAGACCACTTCGCCCATTTCCAGTGGCGCCGCAAGCTGCACCGGCATGACTGTCACCAGAGCACCCATGTGGTCAACAACGCCATGGCGATCAAGCAGCCTGGGGTCTGGTGGCGGCAGTCCGGCCAGGCCGCCGACCGGGATGCCGCCGAGCAGATCCTGGCCATGCTGGATCGCTACCACGGCATGGTCACCGGGGTGTTCACCGGCGACGAGCACTACGCCGGCCGGAACCCGTCGCAGGGTACGGAACTGTGCGCGGTCGTCGAGATGATGTTTTCGCTCGAGGTCTTGCTGTCCATCCACGGCGAACCGGCCCTCGCCGACCGCCTCGAACGCATCGCGTACAACGCGCTGCCCGGCACCTTCTCGCCCGACATGTGGACGCACCAGTATGACCAGCAGGTGAACCAGGTCTGCTGCGCCGCGGTCGATGAGCCGCTGTGGACCAACAACGGCGGCCGCGCCAATCTGTATGGACTGGAACCCAACTACGGTTGCTGCACGGCCAATCTGCATCAGGGGTGGCCCAAGTTGGCCGCCCACCTGTGGATGGAGGCCCCGGCAGGGGGCCTGGCCGCGGTTGCCTGGGCGCCCTGTGACATCGACGCCGGCAATGGCCGCCACGTCCGGGTTGAGACCGACTACCCGTTCCGCGAGCGCATCCACCTCCAGGTGCGCGCTGAGGGAAACCTCCCCTTGCTCCTGCGCATCCCGGCGTGGGCCACCGGCGCGTGTGTGGAGGTGGCCGGCGAGGCGCCGGAAGAGACCCGACCCGGCACCTTCCACCGGCTTGAGCGACGGTGGCACGGTACCACTGAGGTGACGCTCACGCTTCCCATGGCCGTCCGCGCCTGGCGCGGCCAGCACGAGAGCCTGGCCCTGCTGCGCGGGCCCCTGGTCTTCTCCCTGGATCCGGGTGAGGACTGGCGGCAGGTGGCGGGCCAGCCCCCCCACGCCGACTATGAGGTCCACCCCACCGGTGCGTGGAATTACGCGCTCGAGACCGACCCTGACCGCGTCACGAGCCAGGTGGCGGTGACCGAGCGCCCGGTGGGTCCGCAGCCTTTCTCCCTGGCCGGGGCGCCGCTGCAGCTGCAGGTGCCGGGTCGCCGCTTACCCGAATGGGGCATGGAACGCCCGAACGCGGCGCAGGCGCCGCCGCCCAGTCCGGTCCGCTCCGAGGCCCGAAGTGAGGAACTGACGCTGGTTCCCTACGGGTGCACCTGCCTGCGTGTGACCGAGTTCCCGGTGTTGGCCGCAACGGCGATTACGGCGCCGTAGGCCGCGCCATCGACTCGCGGCAGCCGGGTGGCGTGGCGCCGGGTCGGCGCGACGCCACCTTTGACGGGCGGCCCAAGCGATGGTATGTTTGGAAAGATTCCGCCCACCACTCTAGCCCAGCGCGCCCGCCCCCCCATGATGCAACCGCACCTCCTGACGACCGACGACGGTCGTTGTTTGCCTGCGCACCAACCCCGAGCCGGGTTCTCCGGCATCCACCGCCTGCTGCTGGCCGTCCTGCTCACCGCCTTGTGGGTCTCGTCGGCAACGCCTGACCTGCAGGTGGACCGGATCGTCGTGGACAAGGCCAGTCGGCTGATGCGCCTGATGCACGGCAGCCGCGTCATCCGCAGCTACGACATCTGCCTGGGCAGCCGCCCGGCGGGGCCGAAGACGTGCCGCGGCGACCGCCGCACGCCAGAAGGCCACTACGTGATCGATGGTCGCAATGCCGGCAGCAAGTACCACCTGTCGCTGCACATCTCGTACCCCAACGGCCGCGACCTGCGGGCAGCCCGCAAGCGCGGCTGCCGTCCCGGCGGCAACATCATGATCCACGGCCAACCGAGCGAACTCTACCATCGCGGCCCGCCGCTCAGTTCGTTCGACTGGACCACGGGCTGCATTGCCGTGACCAACCCTGAGATCGACGAGATCTGGCGACTGGTCCCGGACGGTACGCCCATCGAAATCCTGCCCTGAAGCCCTGCCACGGCGCCAGCAGCCGCCGCCCTTGTGTCCGGCCACCCCACAGCGGGGCTGCGGGGGTATACTCGGTCACATACCCGCGGCGCAACGGCCGGACGGCGCCCGTCGCCCCAACCACGAGGCGCACGCCCCCGCACCGCATACCATCCCAGCGCTGCCGAAGCCTCAGGCAGGTGGCGCTGCAGCGTGGCGCGCCGGAACAGGGAGGCGGAGCCCCATGGTCAACGTTCGTGAGCGGTTAGCCCATGTCCAGCAGCAAGTGATCGACCGCAATCCGGGCGAGAGCGAGTTCCACCAGGCGGTGGCGGAAGTCTTGGGGTGCCTCGGGCCCGTGCTTGAGCGCTACCCGCAGTATTCCGAGTACAAAATCATCGAGCGCATCTGCGAGCCGGAGCGGCAGGTGATCTTCCGCGTCCCGTGGGAAGACGACCGGGGCGAGATCCAGATCAACCGAGGGTTCCGCGTCCAGTACAACAGTGCCCTGGGTCCCTACAAGGGGGGGTTGCGGTTTCATCCCTCGGTTTACCTGGGCATTGTCAAGTTCCTGGGTTTCGAGCAGGTGTTCAAGAACGCTCTAACCGGTATGCCCATCGGCGGCGGCAAGGGCGGTGCGGACTTCGACCCCAAGGGCAAGTCGGATGCCGAGGTGATGCGGTTCTGCCAGAGCTTCATGACCGAGCTGTACCGTTACCTCGGAGAGTACATCGATGTCCCGGCTGGCGACATTGGGGTGGGCGGGCGGGAGATCGGTTTCCTGTTCGGGCAGTACAAGCGCCTCAGCGGCAAATACGAGTCGGGCGTTCTGACGGGCAAGAACCCGGCCTGGGGTGGCGCCCTGGTGCGGCGGGAGTCGACCGGTTACGGTGCAGTGTTCTTTGTCGACGAGATGCTCAGGGCCCGCGACCAGTCGCTGGAAGGCAAGACATGCGTCGTGTCCGGCGCCGGCAATGTGGCGATCTACACCATCGAGAAGACCCACCAACTGGGCGGCAAGGTGGTCGCCTGCTCCGACTCAGGGGGCGTTGTGTACGACCCCGAGGGCATCGACCTCGAATTGGTCAAGCGGCTCAAGGAGGTGGAGCGGCGCCGGATCAAAGACTACGTCGATTACCGCCGCACCGCCGTCTTCCGGGAGGAAGGTAACATCTGGGATATCCCCTGCCAGGTGGCCATACCAGCGGCAACCCAGAACGAGTTGGACGCTGCTGACGCACGGCGACTGGTCGCCCACGGCTGTCTGGCCGTGGGCGAGGGCGCCAACATGCCGACCACACCAGCCGGGATCAGGGTCTTCGAGGAGGCCGGTGTCGCTTTCGGCCCGGGCAAAGCCACTAACGCTGGCGGCGTTGCCACCTCGGCGCTGGAAATGCAGCAGAACGCCTGTCGCGACTCGTGGACATTCCAGTATACCGAAACTCGGCTCCGCGAGATCATGACGGGCGTCCACCAGCGCTGCTGGGACACTGCCGCGGAGTTCGGCCATCCCGGCAACTACGTGGTCGGCGCCAACATCGCCGGGTTCGTGCGTGTCGCCGAGGCCATGCTCGCCTTTGGCTTGGTGTAACGCCGCCAGAGGGGAACCCCAGCGCGCACGGCGCGGTACAGCTCTGGGGACCCGGCGGCAACCGAATCGCCGAGGGCCCCTAGCGCGCAGGGCACGGTAACGACAGCCGCGGGCCCGCTTGCCCGGACCCCACCCGCGCCGGTCCGGCCATGGCCGGTACCCGCCCAAGCCGGCTCGATCCCACCCAGGTGCATCCGGTTCGGGTATTTATGTGGGCGGACGTGCAGGCGCGGCATTGCGTCTGCAGCCGTGGCCTGGGGCACAGCAGGGCCCGGATCCGGGCGCGCTCACGGCGCGGGGCCATCGGCGCGGCGTTTGCGCGCCGGCACAGCCCTGGGGGTCGACGCTGGCAGCGGAAGGGAATGGCCATGGGGCTGGAGGGTCTGGGGTTTGACGGCGGTTGGGCCGCCACCGCCGCCGAGGTTTCCGGCGGGCTGCCGGACGCCCGGGTGGCGCGCGTGGTCGCCGTGGACCGCCACGGCGGCTGGGTGCACGACGGCGAGCGTGAGGTGCCCTTTGAGCCGGCGGGCCGCCTGTGTTTCACGGCAGCGGCGCCCGGCGATCTGCCTAGCGTCGGTGACTGGGTCCTGGCGCGCTACCACGACCAGGGCCAGGCGGCCATCGTCCATGCCGTGTTGCCGCGGCGCACGCTGTTGGGCCGCAAGGAGGCCGGCAAGGGGACGTACCTGCAGGTGATCGCCGCCAATGTGGACGTGGCCTTCATCGTGCAGTCCTGCCACTACGACCTCAACCTGCGCCGACTCGATCGCTACCTGGTGATGGTGCGGGAAGGTGGCATCACCCCGGTTCTGGTCCTGACCAAAACCGATCTGGTCGGCCGCGACGACCTGCTCGGTCTGCTGGCGCAGATCGACGCCGCCGGTCTGCAGGTGACCGTGATCGCCGTGAGCAATGCCACGGGCGAGGGTGTGGACCGATTCCGCGAGTCGCTGGAGCCCGGCCGCACCTACGTGCTGGTGGGATCTTCGGGCGTCGGCAAGTCAACGTTGATCAACCAAATGACCACCCCAACGCGGCAGATGACGCGGGAGGTAAGCCACACCGGTGAGGGCGTCCATACTACGGTCCGGCGACAGCTCATCCGCCTGGATCAGGGCGCCATGCTGGTCGACACGCCCGGGATGCGCGAGTTCGGCATCCTGGCCTCGGAGGCAGGCGTGGTCGACGCCTTCAGCGACATCGAAGCCTGGGCTGCCACATGCAGGTACGCCGACTGCCGGCACGGCCAGGAGCCGGGTTGTGCGGTCCGGGCGGCGGTGATCAACGGCGAGTTGGGCGAGGAACGGCTGCAGCACTTCCTCAAACTGCGACGGGAAGCGGGGTTCCACGAGCTGTCGGAACTGGAAAGACGCCGCCGCGGACGCGCCTTTGGCCGCATGGTCAAGAACGCCAAGAAACGACGTGATGGCGGCTGAACCGACGGGCTCGGGCGCGCTGCCTCTCCGCACGGGCGGTGGCACGACGCCGGGCCCGGCGTCAGGCTGGAGCGCCAACAGCGTCCGCCCCGGCCCACGCTGGCGATCGGTTCCGCGCTCCTCAACAGGGCTGAGGTAGAGCCAGTTCCACGGGCAGGGGCGCGGCGGTAAGCCAAAGGCCCTGGCGCTCCACTCGACAGCGGTACGCCGACAGGCGCACCCCGGCGGCCACCGCCCGGCGCAGGGCCTGGCCATAGGCCGGATCGATGGCATCGGCCGGACGCCAACAGCGAGCGTCGGCCCGCTGCACGGTGAAGACTACCTCGGCGGTCTGCCCTGCCTGTACCTGGGCGGCCAGCTCGCGCGCGTGTTTGGCAGCCCGTGCAGACGGAGCGTCGGGGAACAGCGCCGCTCCCTGGTCCACCAGGCTGACGTTCTTCACCTCAACCCAAAGCAGGCCACCCACGCCGGCCAGCGCCGCCGCGCGCACCTCGGCGCGCGTGCGGAGCCCCGGTCGCGACTGCCACATCACAAAGTCAAAGCGGGTACCGGGTCCACTAGCGACCTCGGCCTCGATGCGGTCATAACCCTGCCACGACGCCACCCGGCCGGAGGTGAAGGCTTCCCTGACCAGACCGTTGGCCGCCGCGGTGTTAACCCCAACCCAAACGCGTCCCGGGCGGAGCATCTCCAGCGTCCAGCGCAGCCGGCGCCGCGGCTCGTCGTGGCGGGACAACCGACACGGGCATCCGGGTCGCATGGCCCCGAGCATGGCCCCGGTGTTGGGTACATGGGCCACGACCACCGTCCCGTCGGCCAGCTCGACGTCGGCGAAGAAACGCTGGTACCGGCGCTGGAAGCAGCCCTCGACCAAGGGCGGGGCAAAACGCATCGGGTCCTTCTCAGGTGGCCGTCGAACTGCGTTCCCAGGCCGCCACCAGACGGTCCAGCAGCTGGTCGCGCTGGGCATCCGGTTGGCCGCGCTCGGGGTCGGCATCGAGCCAGGCAACACATTCCTCAACACCGCGGGCAAAGGGCACCGTGCAGACAAAGTCCGGCACCAGACGCTTGATCTTGGTGTTGTCGAACACCACGCTGATGGCTTTGTCACCCAACAGGCCGGCGCCGGTAACCGGGTCGAGGCGAGCGATGAATGTCGAGGGCAGGTGCACCAGCTGTGGCTCCACCCCGGCTGCGCGCCCGATCTGCCGGTAGATCTGGTTCCAGGTGAGCACCTGGTCTGAGGTGATGTGGAAGGCGTGTCCCACCGATGCGGGCTGGCCCAGCAGGCCGACAAGTCCTTTGGCGAAGTCGCTGTTGTGGGTCAGCACCCAAAGGGACTCGCCGTCGCCGTGCACAACCACCGGCCGGCCCTGTCGCAGACGCGCCAACACGGTCGGCCCGCCGCCCACGGCCGTGGGCAGCATCGTCGGGCCATAGGTATGGGAAGGGCGGACGACGGTGCAGGGGAACCCCGTCTCCCGGTAGGCGCGCAGCAACCGATCTTCGCAGGCGATCTTGCGGCGCGAATACTCCCAGAACGGATTGGCCAGCGGCGTTGACTCGGTGATGACGAACTGGGTAGGCGGCTTCTGGTACGCCGAAGCCGAGCTGATGAATACGAACTGGTCGGTGCGCTCGCCGAACCAAGCCAGGTCGCGCTCGATATCAGGCACGTCGTACGCGATCCAGTCGACCACGCTGTCGAAACGCTCGCCGGCCAGAGCCCGGGCCACGGCCGCCGCGTCCGTGATGTCCACCTGCAGCTGGCGCACACCCGCCGGCAGGTCGACACCACGCCGACCGCGATTGAGCAGGGTCACCTCAATACCACGGGCCGCAGCCAGGCGTGTGCAGGCCGTGCTGATCACACCGGTACCGCCGATGAAGAGGACTTTCACGTCAGGCTCCTTGACGAGGGCAGGGCATGGATCCCACTTTCTTCCGGGCACCATGGCAAGGTACGCGCCGACGCCTGCCGGCGGCAGGGCCGGCGGTCGGTCACCATCCCGCCAGGCCGCCCCCGCATCAGGCTGACGCCAGGCCGACTGCCTCCCCAACGGGCCGCGATGTCCGCCCGGGTCCGGCCAGGTCCAGGCAGCGGTTCATCAGCCAGCCAGGCCGCCGTCCCGTCAGGCTGCCCCGTGACCACGCCCCTGCCGCCAACCGCCGTTGGGGCCGCCCGTCCCCACCAGGTACTGGGCCGCCACCGCATCAGGCCGACGCCAGGCCGGCCGCCTCCCCAACGGGCCGCGATGTCCGCCCGCCGTTGCCGCGCTCCCGGTGCGGTTGAAGACACCGGACCGCCTGAGTACGTTCAATGGTGACGATGCGCCGGCCGGCTCACGCCCGGTTCCGGGCTGCAGCTGCGGCTGGCACGAGGAGGCCGCCATGGCACAGCTCGAGTGCACCTGGGAAGAAGCGGACGTGTTGCAGCAGGTGCTGCAGCACCGCCTGGCTGCGCTGGAAGTAGAGATTCACCACACGGACCACGCCGAGTTCCGCCAACTGCTGCGACACCGTCGCGAGGTGCTGAACGGCCTGGTGGCGAAGCTGGCCCCCCCGGCCGGCGTCGGCACTGCCTGACCCACCGGTTGCGGGCCGGGCAGTGCCCCAGGCGCGGCCGCCGCGAACCGGCCTGGCGCGCCTCCATCCGATACCCTGGAGCCCTGCCCATGAAAGCTGCCGTCGTCCGCGGTCCTGGCCAACTGTGCGTGGAGGACATGCCTGAACCGCGCCCGGGGGAGTACGACGCGCTGTGCGAGCTGCTCTTCGGCGCTACCTGCACCGGCACCGACAGCCACATCATCGATGGCTCGTTCCCGTGGACATCGCCGTTGCCCACGGTACTCGGGCACGAATCCGTCGGCCGCGTGGTCCGCGTGGGCGCCAAGGTGCGTCACTACCGCCTGGGCGATCTGGTGACCCGCGTCGGTACGCCGCCGGCCGGTGGCTACTCGGTCACCTGGGGCGGTTTTGCTGAGTTCGGGTTGGCGCGCGATCACTGGGCCATGTGCGCCGACGGCGTGCCGGCCGATCAGTGGCAGGGATCGCGGTGGAACCAGGTGGTGCCGTGCGGCGTGCCGGCGACAACGGCACCGATGTTCACCACCTGGCGGGAAACCCTGTCGTACCTGACGCGTCTGGGGTTCGCTGCCGGAGCCAGCCTGCTGGTCCTCGGCTCAGGCGGCAATGGCTTGGCCTATGCGCGTCACGCCTCCCTGCTGGGTGCAGGTCTGGTGGCCATGGCCGGCGCCGCGTACGCTGAAGCGCCGGCCCGCAGGCAGGCCGGCGTGGGCGTGTACCTGGACTACCGGCGACCCGACCTGGCCGAGGCCCTGAATGCAGCCCATCCCGAGGGTTTCGATTTCATCATCGACGCGGTCGGCCGCATCGGCAACGGCGACCGGGTCCTGGCCTGCCTCAAACCCGGCGGTCGGTACGGGACCTACGGGGTCGATGACGTGGGCAAGATCACCCTGAACCGCGCCCTGGCCCGCGGCGACTTCACCGACATGCCCTGCAGCTACGACGAGGCCGAGACCCATCAGCGGGTGTCCGAGTGGGTCATGCAAGGGCAGCTCGATCCGGCGCTGTGGTATGACCCGGGTCAGGTCTGGCCGCTAGCCCGGATCGACGAGGCTTTCGCCGCGGTCCGCGCCCGCGTGTCGCCCAAAGCCCTGGTCCGCCTGCGCGGTTAGCTCAGGGAGCCAAAGCCGCGGCCTCAACAGGCAAGGCCCGCGGCCTGGACAAGGTAACCGGCCATCAGCGCCCGCTCCAGCAGGGCGCTGATGGCGCTGTTGGGCGCCCGCCGCCGGAAGTATGCTACATCGGCCAACAGTACCAACTTGCCGCGGGCCCGCGACACACTGACGTTGAGCAGTTGGGCCGCCTCGGTGTCGGGACCCTGGCCGGCCAGCAGCACCCCGGGCGCCAGTGGTTCGCTGTCGACCGTGTCAAGGATGATGCAGTCGCGCTCCTGGCCCTGGAAGCGGTGCACGGTGCTGCACTCGATCCGGCTCGCGACGGCCGTGGTCTGGCCCAGCCGTTGGCGCACCAGGCGCGCCTGTTCGGCGTACGGAGTGATGACGGCAACCGACTCCATGCCGTCATGGATAGCCTGCTGCGCCAACTGGACGCAGAGCGCGGCGGTAACCGCATTCCAGCGCGAGTAGGAGCCGCTGGCGGTGGCGCAGGCGCCCTGCCCTGCGGTGTCGACCACGACCAGGGCCTGACCGGCGAACGGCCGTCGCTCGACGCACGTCTGGCGCGCTGCTGCCGTGACCCCGTGGCGCAGACGCCCACCGTAGAAGGTATCGCTGACCAGCTGGCCAATGGCCGGGTGCATGCGGTACTGCTCGTCCAGCATCACCACCAGGTCGTCCGCGGCCGGGTCGGGGACCCGCACGGCGAAGATGCTGCGCGCCATGGCCCGCCGCACATAGGCCTGCCGCGACTGCACGATGGCCGGCAACTGCTGGGGATCGCCCACCAAGACGACTCGACCTGCCGCCAGCGCGGCGCAGCAGAACAGCACCGGCAGCACCGCCATGGCGGCCTCTTCGACGATGACCGCGTCGAAGCGCTCGCGCGCCAGCAAGCGGTTGAGGTACACATGGGCCATGGTCGCCAGCACCACACGCGCTTTCGGTACCACCTCGTTCTCGACCTGACGCAGCTGCGCCTCGGCCGCGCCCAGGCGCTCGCGACACTGCGCCGCCAGGGCGTCCAACCGTGCCAGACGGTGCCGGACCCAGGTCTGCTGGAGCGGGGGCTCAAGAGCGGTAAGGCGCTCCAGGTACTGACCGCGGAACCCAGTTGCCAGGGGCGGCGGTGGCGTCGGCCGAGCCGTCGGCGCGGCGAAGAGCTCCAACTGGCGGGTGGGCCCCGGCTCGGCCAGGTAATCGCGCAGCAGCAGGCCAGCGCGCAGTCGCTCGTTGACCCGCTCCAGGCGCGCGCGCCAGCGACCGCACTGCTCCTGCGGCGGCGCTGCCCGCCGTTGACGCACCGCCTCCACCGTGGCCACGTGGCTGCCGGGTGTGCCCGGTCCCAGGCGCACCATCTCCCCCCGCTCGAGGTACGGAATCGCGCCCGGCAGGGCCGCCAACTGGGCCAGCGCCTGATCTACGGCAGCATTCGTTGTTGAGGTAATCAGCAGGCGCTCACCCCGAGCCAGCAGCTCGATCACCACGTGCGCCAGCGTGCGGGTCTTGCCGGTGCCGGGGGGTCCCCAGACGAAAGCCAGGTCGCGCTGCGTGCAGACCGTCACGGCACGCAACTGGCTGGGATTGAGGCCCTCGTGGTCCAGCTGCAGGGGTTGGCGGTCATCGTGCACCGGACCGTGGCCGAACAGCCGCAGGCTGCTGTCCGGGAACAGGCCGGCGGTGTCGGGAAGCTCTTCCAGGCAGGCCAGCAGGCGTTCATACAGGAACCAGGGGTACAGAACCAACACCAGGTCAGGGCTCACGGGGTCAATGGGCTGTGCCGTGCGCAACTGCAGTCCGTCAGGGGCCAGCCGGGTCAGGGTTACCATGATCTCCGTGCGGTCCGTGCGCAGGGCGCATTCCAGCCCCACAGCCAAGCGTTCGGCCGCACCCCGCAGTGGGAAGTCGAAGAGCCAGCCGGGTTCGGCCTGACCGTCGTCGCGCCCGGCAGGACGCCCGCTCCCCAGGGGCACTTCGTAAGGCCCGAACTGGTCGCGCATAGCCTCCATCTCGCCGGCGATGGCGCGCGTGAAGCTAGTGATGAAGCGCTGCAGCAGGTCGCGATCCGGCATCGGGGACACTCGTCAGGGTGACGCACGCGGCGGGGGGGTCTCCGACGCTAGGGGGCCGTGCGGCCGAAGTCAATGGTAGCGTCGCCGGCAGCCCGGGCGTGCTCTACCTTAGGGAACGGCCCGGCCGGCCGACGAGACCACACGCCGGGTCAACCACGGTGGCCCCTGGCACGCCGCCCTGGCCCACCCACCTCGAGAGGATGGCAGGCGATGGCCCCAAGAACGGCGCCCCGGCGCGCCGCCGCCCAGGAGATTCCAGGTGAGGACGTGACGCGCCTGGGTGATGTCCCGCGCCGTTTTGTCGCGCCCGCAGCGCACGACAACTACGAGCGCATCGAAACCATGGTGCCGATGCGCGACGGAGTGAAGCTCTTTACCTTGGCACTGGTGCCGCGGCAGCCCCCGGGACCCCTGCCGGTGATCCTTACCCGGACGCCGTACGGCGCCGCCAAACGCGCCGCGCGAACCGACAGCCCGGACCTGGCCATGGTCCTGCCGACCGCCGACGAAGACCTGGTTCGCGACGGCTACATCCGCGTGTATCAGGATGTCCGCGGCCGTTACCGCTCGCAGGGGCGGTACACGGTTACCATGCCGGTGCGTGGTCCCTTCAACGCCGGCAAGGTCGACCAGGTTACCGATGCCTGGGACACCATCGAGTGGTTGGCGACCCGGCTGCAGGGCAGCAACGGCCGCGTCGGCATAACGGGTGTCTCCTACGACGGCATGCTCACCCTCATGGCCCTCCTCGACCCCCACCCGGCGCTCAAAGCGGCCGTCCCCATCAACCCGATGGTGGACTCGTGGATGGGCGACGACTTCTACCATCACGGGGCCCTGCGCCTGATCATGTTCGACTACCTGTACCGGCAGACCACCACCAAGGACGGCAGCCGGGGTGTGCCCTGGGGATACCGCGATCAGTACAGCGCGGTGCTGGCGGCTGGTTCCGTGGGCGAGTTGGGCCGACGCTACGGCGTGGACAGGCTGCCGGCATGGAAGCGCATCATCGACCACCCGGCCTATGACGCCTACTGGCAGGACCAAGCGCTGGACCGTCGGCAGGCGCAGCAGCCGTGCGCTGTGCCGGTGTTGACGGTGCACAGCCTGTTTGACCAGGAGGATATCTACGGCGCACCGGCGCAGTTCGCGGCGCTGGCCGCGGGCGACCCGCGGGGCCGACACACGCATCTGGTGATCGGCCCCTGGTGCCACGGCCAGAGCCAGGGCGAGGGCTCGGCACTGGGCCAGATGCAGTGGGGCGCCGATACCGCCGGCCAATTCCGGCGCGACGTGCTCAAGCCCTTCTGGGATCTGCACCTCAAGCAGACAAAGCCCCGTTCGCCTCTGCCGCGCGTGCTGGCTTTTGAGACCGGTGGCAACCAGTGGCGCCGGTACCGTGCCTGGCCACCGGCCAGCGGCGCCAGGACGCGCGCTCTCTTCCTGCAGCCGCACGGCGGCCTGGATTTCGCTGCCCCGGGCCCTGGCGCCGGCCACACCGAGTTCGTCTCGGACCCGGCCAAGCCCGTGCCCTATCGAGTGCGCCCGGTATTGCCCCTGGGCGGTACCTGGGGTCGGTGGCTGGTGGATGACCAACGTCCCTTTGCCGACCGGCCGGATGTCCTGGCCTTCGCCAGCGCGCCGCTGGCCCAGCCACTGACCCTGGCCGGACCGGTGGTGGCCACCCTGTTCGCGGCCACCACCGGCACCGACGCAGACTGGGTGGTCAAGCTCATCGACGAGTATCCCCCCGAGGTGCCGTCCTGCCCCGAGATGGGCGGGTACCAACTGATGGTGGCCGGCGACATCATGCGCGGCCGATACCGCGAACGGCCGGATCTGGCCCGACCGGTTCCCGCGGGCCAGGTGCTGCCCTATCGTCTGAGCCTGCCCCATGTGCACCACACTTTCCTGCCCGGTCACCGGTTGATGGTCCAGGTCCAGAGCACCTGGTTCCCACTGTACGACCGCAATCCGCAGACCTTCGTCGAGTCCATCGCCTGGGCCCGACCAGAAGATTTCCGGTCCGCCGTGCATCGGGTGCACCACGAGCCAACCGCGGCCAGTTACCTGGAACTGCCCGTATTGACGACCACGGGCGCGCGCTAATCTGGCCCGACAGGTCGGCACAGCGGTCGCCGACGTTAGCTCTGCACCGGCCGCCGCCCCGGCGGGGCACCGCGGCCGCTTCCGGGAGGATTCATGATGCTGCGCGCAGGGGCCGCGATGGCGGCCATTACCCCACGGGCCGGGACCCATCTGGGCGGCAGCGGCATGGGTGAACACCGGCCGGCCCAGTCGGTTCTGGATCCGCTGTATGCCAAGGCTCTGGTGCTGGAGGCCGGCGAGCAACGGGTCTGCATCGTGGCGCTGGACCTGGTGATCATCGCCGCTGACTGGGTCGATCAGGTCAGGGCCACGGCTGCCAGCCGCTACGGCCTGAACCCGGCCGCCATTGTTGTCCACGCGGTGCAAACCCACTCCGCGCCCTCCCTGGGCCATTTCATGCTGGACCCGGATTTCCCCCTGGAGCTGCCACCCGAGCGCGAATACATGCGCGGCGGCGATCCCACCTACTACCGCTTTGCGGCTGACCAGGCCGTGGACGCCATCGGTCGGGCACTGGCCGCGCTGCGGCCGGTACAGATGGGCTGGGCTCGCGCGGTGCGGCACGACCTGGCGTTCAACCGGCGCGGCATCAGCAGACAAGGGGAGGCGGTCATGCCGTGGCCCGCCGGCCGACGCGCGCAACCATTGGGGCCGACCGAACTGCTCCATATGGAGGGGCCGGCGGACCCGGAGGTGGGCATCCTGGGCCTGCGCGAAGACGACCTCAGCCTGGCCAGTCTGCTGCTCTTTTACACCTGCCACCCGGTCAATGTGTTCAGCCACCGGCATACATACCACGCGGTGTCGGCCGACTGGCCCGGGGCCTGGAGCGCCGGCATGCAACAGGCCTATGGATCCCGGTGCGTGCCGCTGGTGCTCAACGGCGCCTGCGGCAATGTCAACCCATGGGATCCCTTTGACCCCGAGTTCGTGCCGGACCATCGGCGCATGGGCGCTGAGTTGACGCGGACGTCCTGCCAGGCTGTGCCCAGCATGTCTTTCGCCGGCGTTGACACGCTGCGATGCCGCTCGCGGTCACTGGCACTGTCCTACCGCGACGTACCGGCCGAACGCCTGGCCGAGGTGGAACGGGTGCTCAACGCCAGTCCGTCGCCCACCTACCGCAGCGACAATCCGGAATGGGTCACCTGGGAGTGGTTCGCCGCCGCCTCGACGCGCAGCATCGAATGCTGCCGCCGACGCATGCCGGCTTTTCAGTACGAACTGCAGGTGGTGCGGCTGGGCGACGCAGCGCTGGTTTTCTTGCCTGGCGAACCGTTCACTGAAGGCCAGCTAGCCATCAAGCTGCGGTCCCCGGCGCCGTTCACCCAAGTGGTCCACATGACCTCGCACTACGTGGGGTACGTGCCCCCGCGGGCGGCCTACGAGCGCTACGGCCACGAAGCCAACCGCGAGTGCACGTACTGGGCCAAACTGGCGCCCGGTAGTCTGGAGCAGATCGTCGACGCGGCCGTGGAGACTGTGGCCGAACTCTTCGCTTCCTGAGGCGTGCCCGCCGGGAGGCGGCCCGGCGTCGGCAGCGGCCCGGATCAGGCGATCGGAGCGGTGGGGCCGAATGCTACCCCCGCGCCGCAGCCCGGGCCGGGCCGGGTTATCCC
Source organism: uncultured Gemmatimonadota bacterium (assembly GCA_903893785.1). GTDB lineage: Bacteria > Latescibacterota > UBA2968 > UBA8231 > UBA8231 > CAITNQ01. Next base: position 40,290 of record CAITNQ010000344.1, on the reverse strand, counting down.
GGCACCTCGATGACGACCCGTCCATGGGCAGCGCCGGAGCGGACGTAGTCCAGTGCCGCGTTGATTTCATCGAGGGGGAAGCGGCGGTCAATGAGTGGCCGGATGATTCCGCTAGCCATCCAGGCCATGGCGTCGGCGGCGTCCTGCAGGCCCCCATTGCGCGACCCGCACAGCACCAGTTCGCGCTGGGCGATGGTGATGGTGTCCACCGCCGGGTGCTCGGCTTCCTCGCCGATCACCACCAGGCGACCGCCTCGAGCCGTGCAGGCTGCTGCCACGCCCATGGTGTGCGCCAGGCCGACCAGTTCGAAAACGCAGTCGGCCCCCTCGCCCTCGGTCAGGGCCAGCACGCGGTCGACGATCTCCGGGTCGCCCAAGGGCAGCGACTCGTCGGCGCCCTGACGCTGTGCCAGGTCGCGACTGGGTGCCGAACGGCTCAGGGCCACCACGCGGGCGCCGGCGCGCTTGAGCAACTGCACCAAAATCAGGCCAATGCCGCCCGCGCCCAGGACCACTGCAGTCTGCCCCACACCCACCGGCGCGCGGCGGTACGCGTGCACGGCGGTGATGGCCGCGCAACTGGTCAGGCCCGCCGCGCCGTCATCGACACCGGGGGGAATCGGCACCAGGTTCCGGGCCGGGGCGACGAAGTACTCCGCGAATCCGCCCGCCCGGGTCACGCCGATAATGCCGTCCGGCTGCCGGCACTGGGCCTGGTCACCGGCACGGCAGGCGCGGCATCGGCCGCAGGTGACGAACAGATGCGGTACCACCCGCTGCCCCGGCACGACCGTGGCCACGCGCTCGCCCACGGTCGCCACGACACCAGCCGGCTCATGGCCCGGGACGTGGGGCAATGAGGGCACATAGGCCAGCCCATCCTGGATGTGCAGATCGGTGCGACAGATGCCGCAGGTGCGCGTCTGCACCAGCACCTCGTCGGGGCCCACTTCGGGGAGCGGCACCTCGCGCACCTGCAGGGGCTCGCCGATGGCCTTCAGCACCGCAGCTTTCATCGCTACGCTCCGGGGTTCGGGCGGCTCAGGGCCGCGCCAGGCCCAACCGCTGCTCAGCCGCGGCAATGGCTGCCGCGTTGCGCCGGGCGCCGTCGTCCAGCAGTGGGTAGTTGAACAGATCATTGGTCAGGGTGCCGTCAAAACCCACGCGCTGCAGGGCCGCGAAGGTGGCTTCCAGATCAATGCAGCCGTCGCCCAGCGGCAGGTGCAGGGCGTACGTCTGCTGGTCGCCGTCGGCCACGTGGAGATGCCGGATCCGGGTCCCAAGGACGTCGATACTGGCCACCGCGTCTCCCCGCTGCCCGACACCATAGTGGCAGAAGTCGTAGATCAGGCCAACGGCCCCGGGCGGCCGCCCCTCGGCCAGGGCGTCAATGAAATCCACGGCCCAGCCATTGTCCATGCTCAAGGTGTCCGGGTGGGGCTCAAAGGTCAGCTGCAGGCCGGCCGCCAGGCAGTCATCGGCTACCGGCCGGAACAGCTCCAGGGTGGCGGACAGGCACTGCCGCGGTGACCGCGTGCCGTTGATCCTGGCCCACGGATCGTGGGTGATGAGCATGCCCAGGTCAAGGTCGGCGGCCCAGGCCACGGCCTGGCGGAAGCCCGCCAGCGTGTCACCGCGGGCGGCATAGGGATCCACCTCCACCCAGCAGTCAAAGCCGTAGAGAGCCAGTCCCTGTTCGCCGGCCCAGGCCGCGAATCGCTGCCGCGTGCCGCGGGTAATCAGGCGATCGTAGAAGGGCGGCCGGGACATCTCGATGGAATCGAAACCCGCGGCGCGGATCCGGCGGCAGATGGACTCGAGACCCGGGTCCTGGTGGAAACTGACGGCGTTGATGCGCGGCATGGAGGCGCCCTCTCAGCAGTCCTGAGGCCAGATCACGGCCCGCGCTTCCTCAGGGGTGGCGACGTCCCGCCCCAGTTCGCGGGCGATGCGGACGATCTTGTCGACCAGTTCGGCATTGCTGCGGGCATACTGCCCGCGGGTGACGTAAGGGTTGTCCTCCATGCCGACCCTAACATGGCCACCCAGGATGATAGCCGTCGTGAGGATGGGCCACTGGAGCTCGGGATCCATGACGCTGGTGTTGTACATGAACCCCGGGGGCAGATGGTGGTGATTGTACAGCATGGCTTCGACCGTGGGTGGGGTGTAGCTGCCGCCCCGCCAACCGAGGAAGAAGGTGATCCACACCGGGGCCTTGAGGAGCCCTTTCTGCACCATGCGCTGGGCGTTCCACACCCCGCCATAGTGGAAGCACTCGGCCTCGATCTTGACACCCAAAGCAGCCGTGGTCCGGCAGTACTCCTCCAACTCGGGGCGGTTGTGCAGCCCGTACAGCTCCACCGGTTCACGACCTGGCTCGTAGTCAAAGCACTCATCGTGGGGGTTGAAACAGGTTGAGATCATCTCCGGTCGCTGGTCCTTCATCAGTTCCCGGCGCTGCGGGAAGCGACCGTTGGCGATGCCGTATTGCATGATGGGCCGAGTGCTGCCGCACCCGTCGAGGATGTCCTGGCGAAAAGCCGCCCAGCCAGGGATGTCCAGGTCTGACAGGCGAGTTCCATCGGCTTGGATCGTCGCGTCGATGGTGTAGGGCCCATGGAGGTGACAGATGGAAGCACCCGCCTCGACGCTGCGCACATACTCACGCGCGACTTCGCCGTACCCCTTGGGGGTGGGGTTGTGCGGGTTGCTGGGGTAGGCCATGGTGCAGTCGCAGGTAACGGTGATGATCAGCTTGTCCATCGGATCCCTTCTCCATCAATGGGTGGGCACGGGAAGCGCAGCAGTGGGCCCTGGGAACCCCGGCAGGCTCGGCGCCGGTCGGCGTCCGTCGGCATGCCGGGCCCGGGCGACAGCGGGCTCAGCCCCAGACCTGCAGGGCCGTACCCGCCAGGAAAGCGGCCTGCTCCGACGCGGTCATGAAATCGCTGTGCGCACGCGCCATCTGCACCAGTTGCGGGTACGTGGCCCAGGTCAGCAACCCAGGGATGTCCGACCCCCACATGATCCGCGCCGCACCGATCCGGTCGCAGGCGCGACGCAGGTATTCCGCGGCCGTGGGAAAGGGAACGGTCTCCTGGGGCAGATAGGCCGGCAGCGCCGCGCTGTCGAACCACACGTTAGCCAACCGCCCCAGATCGATCTGCTCTTCCCAGGCCGTCCGCAGGGCCGCGGTGGCAAGAACCTGCGGTCGCGGTTGGCCCAGATGAGCAATGATCACGCGCAGGTCAGGGTGGGCCTCGGCGATCCGCCGCACGGCCCCAGTCTGGTACGCCGCCGTACCCGCCGTGCCCAGGTCAAGGACCAGGCGCTTGCCATGGGCGGCCAGGTCACGCCACAGCCAGGTCAGGTCCGGAGCGCCCAACCGCGCCTGGGGGTAGAGCCCGCACAGGCCGCTGGGCACGCTGAACTCGATCTTGGCAGCGCGGAACTCGGGCGCGGTCACCAGGGCCTCGAGCTGCTCCCGCGACTGCCCCCAAGGGTCAATACAGGCAGCGGCGACCAGGCGCTCGGGGTAGCGGCGCACGGCCTCGGCCACATAGGCATTGCACTCGCCATAGAATGGGCCCTGGAGCAGCACCGCCCGGGACACGCCAGCCCAGTCCAGGTGAGCGATCAACGCCGGCGATGGGAAGGCCAGGGTTTCGGCCAACGGCGGCAGCAACTGCGTGGGCTGGTCGCCAATGCGGGCCCGGCCGTAGGAGATCCCGGTAACCGGTCCCGCACCCACCCGACCGGCCAGGCAGGGGAACACATGCGTATGGACATCGATGACCATGGCCAGGCCTTTGTCAGTCAGGGACGGCGACGCCCAGTTGCCGCGCGGCTTCCTGCAACTGCCCCCAGGTTTCATCGTCCAGCGGCACGCCCGTCTGCAGCCGCTGCTGACGCGTGCGGAAATCCAGCGCCCCCGGCAGGACCACTTCGCTGCTGCCCGGCGCCGGCCGGCTGCTGCCCACATACGCGACCAGGTCGTCCATCAGGCCGACGAACGATGGCCCTCCCGCCAACGGGCCCGGGTCAATGGCCAGCAGGCACAGGCCATTGACGTAAGGCAGGTCGTCGGACGTACGGTTGCCGGCCAGACACCCGCCCATGATCTCTACCAGCAGGCCCAGGCCAAAGCCCTTGTACCCCACCGGGCCGCCCAAGGGCCTAATGGTACCGCGCGGCGGTCCATAGAACTGGTTCGGGTCAGTGGTGGCATTGCCGTCGGCGTCCTGGATGGCATCGACCGGAGCCGGTCGCCCCTGGTTGCGCAGGACGCGCAGTTTGCCTTCGGAAATCATCGAGGTGGACATGTCCATGACGATGGGATCGCCGTGGGTGGGTACGGCCCAGGACAGCGGATTGGTGGCCAGGCGGCCATCGCGCCCGCCCCAGGGCACCACCCAGTGGCCGTGTCGCGAGCTGTTGGCGAAGGCCAGCCCGACCAGGCCGCCTTCGGCCAGCTTCTGCGTATACGAACCCAGGCGGCTGACATGCTGCCCGTTCTGGCTGACGACACAGGCCAGGCCGGCGGCGCGGGCCTTCTCGGTGGCAATGGCCACCATGCGGCGGGCGGTCACCGGTCCAAAGTTGAGGCCGCAGTCGACCACGGCGGTGGTTGGCGTCTGACGCACGATGGCGACGGGCGCGCCTGGCCGGATCTTGCCGGCGCGCGCGTCGTTGGCGTATTGGACTAGGCGGATCACGCCGTGGGAGTCCAGTCCCATCAGACTGGCCTCCACCAACTCCTCGGCGACGATCTGCGCCTCGTCTTCGGGCGCGCCCACAGCCACCAGAAGGCGCGTGCCCAGCTGGCGCAGCCGGGCGGGGTCAAATGCGCGTCCAGCGGTCATGCGTTGCCTCCTTCGCGCCCGCACCGCGCCGGTTGCAGGTGTTGGCGAACCACACTCCCAACCTGATCAGCGTGGGCGATCATGTAGCTGAAGTCATTGCCCACCTGCAGCCACTGAATACCGCGCTCGGCCATCCGGCAGGCATAGCTCGGGTCGGCCCCCATGCCGGCGCCAATGGCCAGGCCCGCAGCCCGGGTGCGAGCAATGATGTCTTCGATGGCGCGCACCACCTCAGGATGCTCGACCTCACCCAGGTGGCCCAGGGCGCCCGACAGGTCCCACGGGCCGATGACCAGCGAATCCAGTCCGGGGACAGCCAGGATTTCGTCGAGGGCCAGATAGGCTGCCTGCGTCTCTATCTGCACGGCGACAAAGACATTGGCGTTGGCCCGGTCGACGTAGTCGCGCCCGCCATCGCGGCCGTAGTTGGACGGTACGCGGGGCCCGTAGCCGCGGTGGCCGAGGGGGTCGTACCGGCAGGTGTCGACCACCTGGCGGACCTCGTCCACCGTGCTGACCTGAGGCACCACGACGGCTTCGGCCCCGCTGTCCAGGGCTCCCTTCAGGTGCGGCACGGCGGCGGACGGTACGCGCACAATGGCAGGTTTGCGCCGCGCCCGTGCGGCCAGCAGGTGGCCGCTGAGCACCTCCGGGGCCATGGGCGAGTGCTCGTTGTCGATCCAGAGGAAGTCGACCGAATCAGCCAGGGCGTCGGTAACCAGCGGATCGGAGAACGTCACGGACGCGCCGATGAGCACCTCACCCTGGCTCAGGCGGCGTCGGAATTGGGCGATGGCGTGCATCACGGTTATCCTTGGGTGGCGCCGTCGGGCGGCCTCAGCGCGCGTCGCACCGTCCGCAGCGCCAGGCCATCGGCCCGGCCGCCGGATGCCGCGAAAACCTGGTAGACGGCCGGGAGCTTGGCGAGTAAGCTACTGACATACGTCTGGCCACGCACGCCAGGGCCCGCGCGATGGGCGTCCCGCGCCGGTCCCGCTGGCAATGGCGGCGCGGCAACGGCAGCCGCCAGCGGCCAGTTGCTGGCCGCCGACGGTCTCGCGCTGCTTACCGGCGTGGACATCCACCGCTGCTCCAGCATGCACATGGCCGAGGCGCAGGTGGGCCTTCCACCCGGGGTGGTCGAGCGCTCGCGCTTGCCGGAGTGGATGCAGCAGCGTTACCCCAGCAGCGACGGGTACGTCCAGTGGGAAGACCCCGGACAAAGGCCTTTGGCGGATGCCTGGGCCAAGGTGGCCGCCGAGGCCGACCGACGCGGATGGGTGCGGAAGGGCACCTTCGGTGCGGCCACGGCGCTCCTGTTCCCCGCCCGAGCCATGGTCGGTCTGTATGCTGACTGGTTGCGCACCGACCCCTACGGCCTGTTCGGATTGACGGCGCCTTGAGGCAGGCCGGCGTAGACGCTGAAGGTACCGTCCCACCGCGGGAGCCTCGGCCCGGCGGCAGCGGCCGTCCCCGCTCTCCCGTTGGCAAACCACCGGCGGCGGCGCCGGTTCAGCGCCAACACGACCGGAGGCCATCCAGAAGCGCCCCGACGCCGGCCTCGGTGATCGAGGCCTGCAGCTTCATGTACGGGCCCAGACCCCAGTAGTCAGGCCCGGCGAGGTCCGCATCGTGGTACCCGGCCAGGTTGTACCCCAAGGCCAACCGGGCCCCGCCGGGCACGACCCGGCCCAACTCGAGGGCGGCCCCCACTGTGCGATCGTGCGCCGTGTGCTGCGACAGCAGCCGGTAGTCCACCTGACCGTCCCAGGTGTCGGCCCACTCGCGGCGCACGCTGCCGACCCACAGATCGGTCAGCGTGCGCGCGGCAGCGCCGTTGATGCGGGCCGTGGCGATCTTGGCCGCATAGCGGGCGAACACCTCGGTCCTGCGGTCCAGGCGCAGGACGGTCTCCAGGCCACCGACATGGACCGTGCGGTCAGCGCTCGAACGGGCCGCCGGCAGGTATTGGGACCGCCACTCGTACTTGCCCAGGGACGTCAAGCGACCGGTCGCGCCGCCCCGCCATGCCAACCCCGCCAGTGCCTGCCCATCGCGGCGCACGGTAGCGGTCGCGCCCGAAAACGACCGCTCGCGCAGATGCGTCTGCTTGGCCAACAGCGACAATTGCGTGGTCAGCGCCACCTCTCCGGCGGCCGAAGCCACGGTCTTGGCGAGGGTGCGGCCCTGCCGGCGCTCGATCCGGGCGCTGCCCTTGAAGGTCTCGGGTGGCAGATACTCGCCCGCCAGGTTCCAGGCGTGCGAGTCATTGGCGCGCGAGCCACGGAGGGATTGCAGGCGCTCGAAACCGGCCGTCAGGGACACGGCTGGAGCGGGTCGGAAGCGATGCCGCAGGCCCACGATGGCCTCGTTCCTGGCCGCGCCTGCGACTCCGTCCAGCTGGTAACTCGCGTAGGCTGTCGTCTGGTCGCCCAGGCGCGACTGCAGCCCCACGCGCGTGCAGCTGGAGTCGATGAGCCCGCCATCGGCAAACGAGTGCTCGGCCACCACGTCCACGCCCGCGGTCGGCGTTAGCCGGGCCTGCAGGCGGTTGAGGCTGGGACGATAGGTGATGTCCTGGGCGCCGCGCGCTTGATCCCGCTGAGCACTTAACCTCAGCCAGCGCGTGGCCGCCATCTCCAACCCGCTGCCGACGATGGTGCTGCTGCGGTCGATGCCGGCGCGTTCGCCGCGGGTGCGTTCCACCGAACTGCGCGCACTCCACCGACGCCAGTGGGCGTTGGCCGCCAACGAAGCGCTGCGCCGTGATTCGCGGTTGGCCTGGTCGCGGGTGTCGAAGGCTTCGCCGGTCAGACTGGCGCCGCGCCAGGGAGTCCAGTTGGCCCGACCCCGAGCGGTCCGGGTGCCCGCCCGCGCCGAAGCGCTGCTGGGGTTCGCGAAGTCCAGGCCGACGTCGCGGTAACTGACTTCGTAACCGAGGCAGCGCCTCGGGCGGCCTTCGGCAGCGGCCTTCCAGGCCCAACCAGACCCGTTGACGCCAGCGCGGGACAGCTCACCGGTGATCACAGTATTGCCAGCCAGTGGGCCGCGGATGTCCAGGCCGCTGAGCCGGTAGTCGCCGCCCACACGCTGCTCGCCAACCACCGTGCCACCGAGTTGCCACGCCTCGCGACGCCCCAGTACCAGGCGACCGCCGGCCACCGCACGCTGCTGGACAGCTCGGTCGGCCTCGTAGGTCGCGACGATGAACACCGGCTGCTCGCCCAGGGCGCGACTGGGTACGGGTTGTTTGAACAGCAGCGTGCCCCGGGCGTAGTCAATGTCGTAGTCGACGAAGCGATACTGCGTCTGCTCGGCAAGCACCACATCGGGATGCAGTCGGTCGCGCGTCTGGATGACGATGTGTTCGCTGCCAGCCACCACCCCGGCGCCGCGCTGGACCGCTGACAGGTAGTATGCGCCCGAGATCCCCTCGCCCGGGATCTGGTCCACCTGGGCCGTCTGGGCCGTGCGCGCGCCGAACGCCCTCAAACCGTACCCGCGCTGCTGACGGCCCAGGTACCAGCCGGTGAAGGCGCGCCGGTACAGGTTCAGCTCCGTCTGCCCCAGGTCCGTGGCCAGATCGCCGTACTGGACGAAATCACGGTCGCGCTCCAGGCGCAGGAACAGCCGGCTGGCGGAGGGCGCCTGGTACATTACCGAACTGGCATCGCCCAGGACAGGGTAACCCTGCTCGGGTGCGACCTGTTGGCCCAGGGCCGGCTCGGTCCGGCGCCGCGAGTCGTAGGACGAGGTCAGGAGCACACCTCGAGCGACCATGCCCTTGGCGAACAGGCCGGCCCTCCCGGTGGCATAGCCCCCGCCGGACGACGGGTGGGCCGCCTCTGCCCCCGGTGCCGCGGATCGCCCCGATCGCCAGCCGGCCTGCACCGAAGCCAAGCCCAGCAGCACCAGCCTCTGGTAAGGCGTGGCGTAATGCAGGTGCGTCTCGGCGGTCAGACCACCGACCTCGGCCTGCAGCCGTCCCTGGCCCGCCGTGGCCGGGCTCCGAACCTGCACCACCGCCGTGCCACGGCGTAACGGCACCTGGGTCCCCGGCTCGTCCGGATAGGGATCCGGCGTGACGATGGAACCTTGGTCCAGGTGCAGGGTGACCATCTGACCGTCTTCCAGCGGCAAGCCCCAGGCGTCGAAGACCTGCACGCACACCTCGGCACGCGACAGGCTGTCGGCGGGCAGCTGGGCCGGCGAGGCCTCGACGCAGACCTTGGCGGCGGCGCCCACCACGTGGACGTGAACCGTGTCGCTGACGACCCGGGCCCCGGCCAGGGTCTGGGTGACGGCCAAGGTCGCCGGGCCGGCCGGCAGCGGCACGTTGAGGAAATCGGCGCGGCCGTCGGCGCGTACGGTCTGTGTCGCAAGAAGCTGCCCGTTCAGGCTCAGGTGCATGGGCACGCCAACCAAGCCGTCGGCAATGACGGCCAGCCGGTCGCGGCTGCTGACGGAACTGTCGGCAGGTGACTGAATCCACACCAGGGCCCCGGGAGGCCGCCGCCGGACGCGTGGAACGGGCGCGGTGATCGGCCGCCGCGCCGACGACGACGGTACTACCGGGGCCACAGCGCCACTGTCGGCCTTTGGAGCCTCGACCTGGCCTGGGTTTCGCCGATTGGCGCCAGTTGCCCGCGCGTCGGCGGCGGCAACCGGGGCCGACATGGGCGACGTCGGGGCGCCGGCAACCACGGAGGGCATTCGCGGCGCGCTGGCGGCAGCCGCAGCCGTCAGCGGCGCTGCGGTGGCCCCGGCCGCAGGGGCCGCAAAGGCCGTTGGCACTCCGCCCGAACCGCCGGTCGGTGCGGGCGCCACGCCCACGTGCCCTGCCACGGCCACGATCTCGGCACGCCGGTTGGCCTGACGGCCGCGGGATGTGCGGTTGCTCGCCACGGGCAGCGCGTCACCCAAGCCACCCGAGGTGATGCGCGTGGAGTCGGTGCCGTGCGCCACCAGCCAACCTTCGACGGCACGGGCCCGGGCTACTGACAGCGCCTGGTTGTCGGCGAACGGCGCGCGACCGATGGGGATCGAGTCGGTGTGACCCGTGACGAGCACCGAGTCGATCTGGGCACCCCGGAGCAGCGGCAGAAGGGCGGTCAGACGCTCGACGGCAGCGGCGTCGAGGTGCGCAGCGCCGCTGGCGAAGTGCACGCTGCCGATTGCCCGGGGGCGCTCTCCCGCGGCCCCGGGGCCAGACGGCGTTGCCTGCGCCAGAGGGACCAGCGAAGCCGCGGTCGCGCCCGTTGCGGCCGTGTCACCAACGCTCGCCGGTGGCGCGGCCGGGATGGGCAGCGGGGCTGCCAGGGCCACGGCAGGGTCCGGTGCAGCCACGTCAGCATCCGGTACAGACACCGTCGCCAACCGACCCGGGCCGGCGCTCACACAGGGGAAGTCGGCCACGGCCAGACCGGACACCGGCACCTGCACCCAACGCGTCCACGGGTCGCCGGCCGCCCGCGTGCCACCGCTGGCTGGCGCCCAGGAGACCGGTCCGGAAGGCGGCAGCAGGCGCAGAACGTGGTCGCCAGCACCTGCCTGCGGCAAGGCATAGCGGCCGCGCGGGTCGGTAATGACACGGGTGCCATCCGCGCTCAGCAGCACCACGCCGCCCAGTGGCGCCTCGCTGGGGTCGGGCAGGCCATTGCCATTGCTGTCCAGCCAGACCTGGCCAAGGATGGCCTCGTCGCTGGCGAAAGCCGGACCCCGAACCTTCAGCCCGGGCGCCGAGGCCGTGGCGGACAACGGCAACCCGCCCGGGGTCACGGCTGCGGCCGTGGCTCCGGCCGATGCCGTTGCGACCGGGCTGCCTGCGCCTGCCACCGCCAGATAGGTCAGCACGCGCGCCTGCCTGGCGGGTACGTCGCCCAGGCGCCACAGCACTTGGCCGTGGCGCCGGCTGACGGGCGCCGCCACCGCGGAGTCCAGACGGGCAGACCCGGGCACCAGGCCGAAGCCAGTGGGCAGATCGTCCGTGATCGTGACCTGGCACAAACTGTCAGCGGCGCTGTGGTTGGTGACCACCAGACGGAAGCCAACCACATCGCCTACCTCGACGCTGTTCAGGTCGACGGACTTGTCCACCCCCAGGTAGGGGACCACGAGCCTGCCGTAGGTCGCGTTCGACCACACCTCGGTGCTGCCATACCGCACCTGGGCGGTGTTGCTCACCCGCCACTCGCCAGGCGCCAGGTCGGCTCGCGGTCGGCCGCGCAAGAAGAAGTGACAGGCGCTGTCGGCAGCCGCCGGAACAGACCAGACCAGGGCGTGAGCGGTGGCATTGTATGCGGGTGCCGGGAAGGTGTGCGTCAGGTCAGGCTGCAGCTCCGGTGGCAGCGGATCGACAACCGTCAGATCGCCGGCAATTCCCGGCGTGGGTGGCACGACGATCTCGTAGTCCACGAGTTGGCCAAGGAGACTGTCGGGCGTGGTATTGGCCTTGGTTACTACCGGCGTGGCCCAGGACCGCAGGACGACACGCACCTCTTCGTGGAAGGCCAGCCCCGAGCTGGACTCGACCCAGACGCGGTTGGGAACGCTGCCGCAGCTCCCCTGGGCCCGGGCCACGAAATGCAGCGTATCCACCTGCCCCGGGGCCAGGTCGCCCAGATGCCAGTGCAGCAAGGAGGAGTCCGTTGGCGCCAGCGACGCGGCACCCACCGGGCGCTCGCAGCCGGGAGCATCCACCACCGACAGCGCGGCGCGCACGGAATCGACCAGGACCACGTCGCGAGCTGTCTCGTTGCCCGTGTTACCAATCACCAACTCAAAAGCAACCAGGCTGTCGTGCCCGACCGTGTCGGGTTGAGCCCTGTGGGTCAGGCGCAACACCGGCACACGGGCGAAGGCGGGCACGTTAACCGCCACGGTGGCAATGTCCGGGATCACCACCGGATCCGCCGTCAGTGCGTATGAGTCCGCCGGCGATATCTGCAGTCCATCAGCCGACGTCACCCCCATCCGGATGGTGAGCGAGCCCTCGGCCACCGGCGCCACTTCCAGCTGCAGCGTGCGCGGCTGGTAGGGTGAACCGGCCGGTGGCGTCACCGTCATCAGGTAGTGCGCGGGGTTGTCGACTGTTCCCACCTGCCGACCGCTGAACAGGAAGGAATACTGGCCCGCCTCGGTGCTGACGAAGGGGTTGACGTTGTTGATGTTGGGTCGGGCACCGTCACCGGCCAGCAGGGGGATGGGCAGCACTTCGCCGGCGAGCGTGCGCAGGGCGACGGAAGCCCCGGCAACGGGCCGGTGCGAGGCGGCATCGAACACGCGGCCAAAGGGATCGATGAGCACGTCGGCGTTGAGCACCACGCCGCCGGGGCTCTGGCAGTTGGGGGCCACGGGCACCGTGAACTCGTCGCCCTCAACCGTGTTGACGCGCACGGTGTAGTCGCCGGGGTCTAGGCCCTCGAAGTCGTAACGCCCCTGGGCGTCCAGACTGGCGGTAGCCACCACCCGACCGGCCTCGTCCACCAGCGCCACCGTGGCGCCGGCGTAGCGAGCCCCGTCGGTGTCACTGCGGCCGCGGACCGTACCGCTGACCACATTCTTGGGCGGCGTGGTCGACCCATCGGCGTGGACATCGATGCGCTGCCCCGCGCCGTCGAGCACGGTGACGCCGGTGGCACGGTCGGTGACGATCACGCGCATGGAGTAGTTTCCCGGCGGGATGGTCGGCACCAGGAATAGGCCATTGCGGTCGAGCGCCACGCGCACGGTTACTGGCTCGCCGGAAACCGTCGTCCCCGACAACTCCACCTCGGCTACCACGCTGGTGTCCTCGGCCGTCACCGTGGTGTTGCGTTGCTGGTCGAACAGGCGTACGGCGACAGCGCCGGGGATCACCTCCAACCGTAGGTTGGCCGAGTCGTAGCCACCAAAAGATGCCCGCACGCGAACCGTATCGCTGGCTGCCAGCACCGGTGCGGTAAACACGGTCACGGCCTGGCCGCTGCCTCCGCGGGTCTGGACCTCGACCCGGCGGTCGCCTGAGGGGAAGTGCCCCTGCTCGGCCGTGAAGACGACCCGGTAGCCGTCGGGCAACGGCCGGCCGGTGTCGTCCCGGACCGTGGCGGTGAGCACGGCCGTATCGCTGCCGTTGGCCACCAGTACGGCCGGGTTGGGCACCAGGTCCAGCAAGGTACCGCCAACCTGCGTCCGGGCGGTCAGTTCCGGCAGGGGCTCGGGCGTAGCCGGCGCCGGCGAGCGCGTCAACAGAACCTCGCCCGCGCGAACCCAAAGCACGCCGTCGCCGTCAGTGCTGGGCCCGTCGCCGTACCAGGTACTCAGGACGCCGGCGAACTGGTGCGAGTTCGCCTCGGTCTCCACCAGGACCACCGGTTCGCGTTCGCCAGTCGCCTCGTCCGTCACCACTACCACTAACGTGTCAGGGCGAACTGGATCGGCCGCCGCGGCCGGCTCGGTAACGGCGATGGAGAGATCTTCGCCGCCAAGCAGGCGCGCGGGCTGGTCGAGGCGGCGCGGTTCAGCGGTGGCCACCGTAGCCGTGTCGAGTCGCAGGGTGGACACGCGGTTGCTCCACGCCTCCACACGCACACCGTCGGCGCCGCGCGCCGTCACACTCACCTGGTTGGTGATGGCCTCCACCCGGCTCGTCTGCGCCCGCGCCGGCAACGCTGCCCCCACGACAGCCATCCAGCCGGCCGTCAGCAGAGCAGGGAGACACCAGGGTGAGTGTTTGCCGAGCATACCCGTTTTTCCGGTGAGTCAGAACCCGAGATGGGGTCGCGGTCCGACCGCACCGCGACCCCGCCTCCTGGTGCGTATCAGTCGATCTTGACCTGGAAAGCCACCGTCTTGCTCGCCCCGGCGGCGACGCTGGTAAACTGGACGACGATGCTGCTGCCGCCCTGGAGTTTGGCCTCATCCGAGTCGTCGGCGTCGGTGCGACTGGCACTGTCGACCGTGATCGTGCCGGTCTGATAGGTGGTGTTAGTCGGGATCATGTCGACCATCTGCAGTTGCGTGGCCGAGCCGTGGCCGGCATTGGTGATCACGACGGTGTAGGTCAGGACCGTTCCCGGCGGCTGGGCGCCCGTGGGCGACACGGATTTGACAATGGAGAGCACGGGCGCGTGGACCGTGGTCGTCAGGGTCACGGTGCCCGTCACCGTGCTGTCAGTAGCCGACTTGACCGTCAGGCTGGTGATGTCTTCTGCCAGATCCGCCGACCCGGCCGGTATCACCACGGCCACCAGCAACCGCACCACTGTGCCCGAGGCAATGGTGCCCGTGTCCACCCGGCCGTCGCTGTCGCTGTCGGTGAGCGCCACATCGCCGCCATTGCCGGCGATGCCGTCGTTATTGACATCGTTCCAGATGACCGAGGTGTAGCTGCCGGTGGAGGCTTTGCCGAACTGGTACTTGTCGCCGGCGTTGGTGTCATTGGTCAGGGTGAAAGCGTACTTGAGCGTGTCCGAGGGTTGGCCCGACTGCGCCAACGCACTGCTGGACAGGGTCAGGCCCACCTTGGTGCCTACCGTGCTGCTGGCCGGCCCGCCCTGTACCGGCGGCTGCTGCGTGCCGGTGGGCGTGGAGCGGTACCGGACCGTGGCAGTGTTGGCGATCGTGGTGCCAGCGGCGACGGCGGAATTGACCTGGACGCGGAAGTAGATGGTGCCTTTCTCGCCCGAGACGGAGTTCCCCCAGTTCACCGTGATGGTGCTGCCGCTCGTGCCGCCGTAGTCCCCCCGATCGGCGTCCGACGCATCGCTCAGCGACGTTGCCGTCTCGTATTGGGGGCTATCGCCGGTGGCCAGACGCAGCGAACCGGAGACGTACGTGACATTGGCCGGCAGGGTGTCGCTGATGACCACCGAGTACGCGGCGGCACTGCCGGTGCTGCGGGTACTGATGGTGTAGGTGATGACATCGCCGGGCTTGGGATTGGCCGTGCTTGCGGCTTTGCTCACCGTCAACCCAGCGGTCGCCACATTGGCCGTGTACACCCCCGCATCCTTGGTGCTGCTGTTGTACTTGGAGGTAGCCGTGACCGTAACCGCTTCGGCTGCCAGGTCAACCGCGGACAGCGGCGCGGTGACGTAAAAGATCACATAGGCCGAGGAATCGGCCGCCAGGGAAACGCTGCTGACGATGTTGCCCTCGACTTGTTCGGCCGTCGCCAGCACACCGTTGCGGTCCAGGTCGCGGTACAGCAGACCAGCCCATCCCGTGCTCAGGCTCGGGTAGGACAGCGACAGCGTGTCGGTCCCGTTGCCGGTGTTCGTCACGGTGAGGGCGAAGGTCACCGAACCGCCCCCGGCTACCGTGCCGTTGGCAGTGGCCGGTGTCACGTCGACGCCGGCGACCTGTGACACCACGGTATTGACCGTGTTCGACGTGATCTCCGGCAGGGCATTGCCGTTGCCGTCCTTGTAGGTCAGAGTGGCGAAGTTGCTGATGGTGGTGCCGGCCGGCGTACCGGCCGCCCAGGCCGATCCGGCCAAGCCCAGCAGTAGGCCCAAGACCCGAAGCCACCGCGTGCGGTGCGCTCGTTGCGAAATCATCGATGCTCTCCTCCTCTTTTTGGGTGATCAGGCGACAGGCCTGCTGTCGCCTGACCGGAGTGGTGTAGCAGCATTCCCTTCGTGTTCACGAGACGGTTGGCGCTGAACGCTCAGCGTCTGGGGACGGTGGCCGCGGGCGGCGGGGCGACCGGCGGCACAGCTTGGTCAACCTGCACGCGGAACACGGCCCTGGCTTGTTGTTGCGGCGGCAGCGCTCCCTGCAGTACCCACTTCACGTGCGTGTACTCGGACGGTTCAGCTGTGCGTTTGCCGATGCTCCCGTCGGCGCGGCGCTCGGTTGTCTGGATGGGTTCGCCGCCGAAGGTGGCGCCGCCATCGATGCTGAATGCAATGACGGTACGAGCGCCCAACGCCGAGCCGCCCACATAGTGAGTGCCAGGGGGTACCCGGTTAACCATCTCGACGCCGAAGGCCGGGTCAGTACCGTCGTTGCGGGCCGTCAGCATGTATTCGATGACATCGCCAGGGCGTGCCAGTAGCTGCCCTTGGGCGTCGCGACCGGGCTGGCCCTGACGCGCGTCCGCGGCGGCCAGGACCAGAGCGTCGGTGACCGCGACCGACACCGGCGAGGCGTCCGTTGGCGGTGTCGGATCGCTTGGTGCTAACGCGCCGTGGGCAGGGACCAGGTATGTCCCAACGAACAGCATCGCACTCAGCAGGGCTCTGACGTGCGTCCGCCAGGGAGGCGTATTTCGGTCCATCGAGTTCCCTTTCGGAAGAGGTCGGTGGCATCGCCGGTTACTGGACTCGCGCTCTGAAGAGCACCTGGCCGGTGGCACCCGCGGCTACGGTACCGACATGGATGGATATGCTGCTCCCAGACACCGTCACCGCATCGGCGTCGGCGACGTCGGTTCGCGCGACACCGTTCAGCGTCACACTGCCCGGGACATAAGAGGTGTGCGAAGGCACGGTGTCGCTGATGATGACATAGGTCGCGCCGGCGGAACCCTGGTTCGCGTAGGTCAGGGTGTACACCAGGGTATCCCCGGGACTGGCACTGGCCCGATCGACTGATTTGGCGCAGCTGATCACCGGCCGCGCCACGGACAGCGAAGCCGTCACCTGGACCACCAGACCGCTGGTGCTACCGGAGGTGTAGGTGATGGTCGCACGGTTGGTCAGACGGGTGGTATCTGGCGTAGCCACGGCCACCACAGCCCGGAACGAGTACGGCTTTGTGGCAGCCGTATCCAAGGTGCCGACGTTCCAGTACAGCGCCGGCGCGGTGGCTGTGGGCACCGGTGAGGCAGTACCGCTGACATAGCTCAGATAGGCCGGCAAGGTGTCGCGCACGGCCACGTTGGTGGCAGCCAGGCCGCCGCGGTTGCGCAGGGTGATGGTGTAGGCCAGAGTGTCGCCGGGCGCCGTAACGCCGCCGTTGATGTCGTTCACGGTCTTGTCCGACAGGGTCAGGACGGCCGCGGCGCAGCAGGTGTGGTTGAACGTGGCGCTGATGGACCCCAGACCGGCGCTGCTCTGCTCGGTGGAGGTGGTGCTGTTGCCGTCGTCGTCTACGGCGATGGCGCGCACCAAGTAGCGGCCGTTGACCAGGCTGCCCACGGGCCAACTGCAGCTCCACAGCCCCAGCGTGGCGCTGGCCACGCCGGTGCCGATGTCGTTCCAGGTCTGGCCGGTGTCGTCGGCCGTGCCGTTGGCATTGGCGTCGTAGTACGCCTGGAAGCGAACCGACGCGATGGTGTCCTTGGCGAGTTTGGTGGCCGGGTCGACGGACGTGGCGTCGACGACCGTGGCGTGAACGGTGATCGGCGAGGGGCACGCCGTGGTCGTCACCGCGGTGATCGCGGGTGACAGCAGGATGGTGCCGGTCCGGTTGGTGAGGTCGCCCCCGGGCAGCGCGACGTTGGCCAAGGCAATGCTGCCGTTGTACAGCAGGTCCTTCTGCGTCGGGTCGGTGTTGCTGTTGCTGCTGGTAGCCGCCAGGGTGAACAGGCCGATGGAGGCCAACGTGGGGCCACCGATGGCGGTGGCATCGAAGGCCACCAGCGGCACCTGCAGGTCCAGCCAGAATTCCTGGCCCTTGCCGGGGTCTTTGGCGCGATCGATCTGCGTGACCCGCACGCGACCGAAGTCCCAGATCCAGGCGTCGGCGTTCGTATCCCAACTGGCGCTGGTGCCCGCCGAGCCGTCCTGCCCGTCAGAGGCACCGGCGCAATCCTGTCGCCAGACACCGACCTGCGTAGTGCTCCAAGACTGCGATGCCACGTTTTCGTACACCACGACGATGTCATCGGGTTGGGGCCCGGCCGACGTGCCGTCGAGCATGACCAGGAACTCCTTGAACCCGTCTCCGTCAGTGTCGAAGAGCACGTTGTGCGTGATCGAGCCAAAGGGCTGGCCCGAGCCGGTCAGAGCCAGGGGATAGCCATCAATGCGCAGGCGGAAGAAGAGGATGGTCCCGTTCCCGTAGTAGCAGAAACTGGGCTGGTCGTTGGCGGGCCCGGAGGAGAAGTCAACGCTGCCCGACGGGTTGGCGCCGGCCGACGCATCGGCCCGGCCGGTCAGGTCGATCATCGGTACGCCGTGGGCCGTATACGCACCGGCGGTCAGTTCGGTGGGCCACGCGGCCGGGTAACCGACCGGGTCGGTGTAACTGGTCAGGCCGAGAACGCTCTGGGTGGCACCGAGCAGCCACGCCGCCAGGAGCAGCGACCATGGCCGCGCAATGCGGCGGCGGCAGAGGAGGGACGCGCCGCCGGCCGGCCCAAGGGGTGGTCGACACCGGGCAGCGCGCCAATGTCCCGTGGCGTCGCCCGGCGCGCGCTCAGGTACGCCGGGTGACGTTCTTGGGGGGGCGCTGCGGGCCAGGTGAAAGAAGGCATGCATGGCCGCGCGTATAGCACATCCCGTGCCATCGGCCGGGGCCGTGCCGCGATGCGCCCGGTGCAGCGATGCATTTCACTGCATCGCGATATGTCTAGTGCATTCAGCGATCACAGGCCTGTGCCAGTGCCCGCCCATGGCGCAGCCCTGCGCAGCCCTGCGCAGCCCTGAGCGACGAGGCGCAGATGCCCGGTGGGCTGCCGCGGCAGGAGCGGCTTCGGACCGACAAACACGAGGTGTGGCGCAGGATCGGCCGCGCAGGCCCCAGCGGCGCCAGCCCACGGATGTACAGTCGCGGTGGCATCGCAGGACCCGGCCCCACGACCACCACAGAGGGGCACCGACGCCCTTCGCTATGCAGCAACGCAACGAGCGAAATATCCGGGCGCCGACGCCGGCTGCGGGCGGCCGGCAGCAACGCGCCCGTATGCAGGCCCGCGCAGATGGCCGGCTGTCGGCCGCGAGCGACAACGTGTGTCGCCGGCAGGCGACATGCGTAGGCCCCGGTGGCCGGGGCCCTCAGGGTCCTTGGTCAGGGCGTCTTGGCCTGTCCTGGCGCGCGCCGTAGATTGCGCCGGATCCGGGCGCCCAACCCACCCCTTCCACCCCACAGCTTGGATGGTCGTGCATGATGATCCAGAACCGGAACGCAGCGCCCTTGGCGCTGGCCTTGGCCGCCCTGCTGCTCGCCACGGGGCCGGCCGTGGCGATGCAGATCTTCGTCAAGACGCTGACCGGCAAGACGATTACCCTGGACGTGGAACCCTCTGACTCGATCGAGAACGTCAAGGCCAAGATCCAGGACAAAGAGGGAATCCCGCCCGACGAGCAGCGCCTGGTCTTCGCGGGCCAAACGTTGGAGGACGGGCGCACGCTCAGCGACTACAACATCCAGAAGGAAAGCACGCTCCACCTGGTGCTCCGCACACCCGTCCCGGGCGTTGGCCCCACCGGCCAGGTGCTGTTGGGGGCCGCGATGCTGGCGCTGGGCGCCCAGGCGTGGCGGCGACGCCGCCGCGTGGTTGGATGAGCCTGGCAGCCGCCGACGGCCCCGGTGTTCCGGTGGCGGAGCGGTTGGGGCAACATACCGAACCAACGCCCCACAGCGTGCCGCGTGCCGGCCGCCAGCCGGCGCGGGGCGCGCCGATCCTCCTGTCCCCAAACCAACTGCAGGTAACCGATGAGCGTAACGCCGAATGGCATGGGTCCGCGGGTCCTGCTCCTGACGACACTCCTGATGGTGTGGAGTGCCCCGGCACCCGCCATGCAGATCTTCGTCAAGATCCTCAACAGCAGGACCATCACCTTGGAGGTGGAGCCCAACGACACCATCGACCAGGTAAAGGCCAAGATACAGGACAAGGAGAGCTTCCCGCCGGAGGAGCAGCGGCTCATCTACGCCGGCCAGCAACTGGAGGACGGTCGCACCCTGGGAGACTACAACATCCGACATGAAAGCACCGTGAACCTGGTGGTCACCAGCGCCATCCCGGCGGTCGGCCCCACCGGCCAGTTGCTGTTGGGGGCCGCGATGCTGGCGCTGGGCGCCCAGGCGTGGCGGCGACGCCGCCGCGTGGTTGGATGAGCCTGGCGTCTGCCCACGACAGCGGTGTCATGGCTGCCGGAGAACAGCGGGGCCAGTCCGTGGTCGACGACCGGTGTCTCGCGAACCGGCGGTGAGCGGCAGGACGGTGACCGCGCACGGGGCGGCGAACGCAGGCGTGGCGGCCACCGCGCGCCAATCGGCGCCGCGGGCACGCAAGACCCGGCGGGCGCGCCGGGGCGGCGGCTGACCCGCGGCGACCCGACGCGCCCTCAGCCCACGCCCAGACGACGCGCCAGGCAGTCGGCGTAGTGTCGGTAGCGCGCCAGCGGCGTGCCATAGAGCACGCTGGCGTCCAGGCACGGGATGACGCCGCTCATCTCCAGCGCGGCCGTGGCCCGGTCGACTTCCCGTTCGATCGCCGCGTCGCTCTCGGTGAGCGCGCGGCGGTCGATGCCGCCGATCAGGTGCAGATCAGCCCCGTATTCGCGCTTGAGGTGCACCAGATCCATGCCGGCCTGCACGGCCACATGGGTGATGCCACCAATGCCGGCATCCAGCAGATCGGGCAGAAACGCGTTGAGGCTGCCACCGGAGTTGAGGAAGACCACCGGCACGCCGCCCGCGTGGAAGAAGTCCGTCAGGCGGCGGTACGCCGGGGCGATGAAACGCCGTAGTAGATCGGGTGACAGAAAGGCCCCGCCATCGTAGGCCAGGCCGTCCTCAATGGTGGCAAAATCCACCTTCAGGCGCGTCAGGGCCGGACGGGCCAGCTCGCAGGCGAAAGCGACCCAGAAGTCGATCATCTCGGCCAGGAAGGCCGGCCGGTCGTACAGGGACTCGAGTACGCCGCCGCTGTTGTACAGGCCGATGGTGGCCCACAGGCGGCCCAAAGGCCCCGGGACCTTCAGTTCCACGGGGAAGCGGGTCCGCGCGCATCGCTCGATCTGGGGCTCGCCACAGCGGTACAGATACCGACCCAGGTCAGCCCCCTGGAAACGGTCGCGGTACAGCGCCCAGTCGGTGAGCGCGCTTACCGGGTAACGCTCGCCGTGGACGGCTCCGAGGGGATTGTCTGCACTGGGTTCGACAATGCGGGTCACGCCGCCGAAACTGGGCTCAACCTCGAGCCGGTAGCCAGCGCCGGCTTCGACCACCTCGCGCGCGAAGGCGGGCCGCGCATAGGTGTCCAGGAACACTGTTTCGTGGCCCCGGAACGGCACGTAGAGATAGCCGTCGCCTACCTCAGGGCGCTCGAGTTCGGTGGTGCCGGCGCCGTCGGCGCCGTCGAAGCCGATCCACTGGTAGATGTCGGCCCCGGCGGCCAGTCCCTGGCGCCGCCATTCCTCTTCGCGGTAGTGGGGAATCCCCCACCAATCCAGGAACGGCACGCGGTCCGCGGCGCGGCGATCCAACCAGGCCCGGAAACGTTCGCGGTGAGTCATGGCCACGTGGCCCCCTGACGTCAGGGCCGGGACGCGGCGCCCGCGTCGTCGGCGTCACGGAAGTTGATCGAGTACACGCGCGCCTGCCACAGGTAAAGACGAAGGCGCACGGTGCGACCCCGGAGAGCGACCAGGCTGGCGTTGTCCTGCCAGCGCAGTTCGCACTCCAGGCCGTTGTCCCGCAGCATCCCGGAAGCCGTGACCGCGAAACCAGGCAGTGGCGCTCCGTCCAGGTCGGTTACCTCGGCACGGATCAGGCCCCGCCGGGCATCGGCATTCAGCGTGATGCGGCCGTGGCGCAGGACAAACGGCCGCGTGATGAGGGCGCCCATTTCGTCGCCGGCGCACCGGGCCACCAGGCGTCCACGTTGGGTGCGGGCCACGCACAGCGACATCGTGGTGTCGAGGTTGACGGTGTGGGAAGCCACCGTGCCGATGTAGTAGAACCACAGGTGGTCGCCGTGCTCCACCAGCACATTGTTGCTGCCGAAAACCATGCCCCCGTCGCAACTGCCCACGTACCCGCGTGGAATGAAGGTGGGCCGGTTGGCCAGGCGCTCCCAATGGCGACCGTCGCGCGAGAAGGCCAGTTGCAGGTCAATGGTGTCGC
The DNA here is from genome assembly GCA_903893785.1 of uncultured Gemmatimonadota bacterium. Taxonomy (GTDB): domain Bacteria; phylum Latescibacterota; class UBA2968; order UBA8231; family UBA8231; genus CAITNQ01. The sequence goes on along the minus strand of CAITNQ010000344.1, from coordinate 18,424 downwards.
CATCGGCGGCGCCAGGATCACCCATGCGGCGCAGGCTGCCGTAGGAGTTGTACACCTGCAGCAAACCCAGGTAGAAACCTTCGTACCGGCAGACCGTGATGCCGTAGAATTTGGCCGGATCCAGTTCGTCGGGGGCCAGCACCAACTCGGGCACTGACCAGTGGCGGAAATCGGCGCTCGTCGAGCGCACGATCCGGCGATTGCAGCCAGCGCTGCCGCCGCGCCTGAGGGTTCGGGTGTGGTGATACGGAACCTGGTGCAGGTGGCGATGAAGGTAGTCCTGTGCTTCCTGGTGTTCGACGAAGTCATCGTCGTTGGGAAAGTCGTTCGCGGGCGATTGGGTCAGTCCCAGGGCGTCCGTGTAGCAGATGAGATCGTGGGAGGTTTTCAGCTCAATGCCGAGCGCGTCCTCGCGCGTGGCTGCGGCCAGCACATTGACTCGCCCGTAGCGCACATAGGTGCCCAGTTCGGGGTCGAAGAAGGCGGCGTTGTTGGTGTCATTGGGCCCGGTGACCAGCGGGATGTCGCACCCGCCATGCTTGTGCCAGACAATGCCGTCGGCCGAGAACGCCGCGCACAGTCCCGAACACACGCCGCCGCAGTCACCCACATAGAGCATCTTGTACCGCTCCGACGGGTCGGTTTCGTGCTCGTCCACGTACACGGCACCCGGGTGCATGAAGACGGCGTTGTTGCGCCGGCTGCCGCGCACCTCGAGGAGCCCGAGCGGCGGTCGCACCCAGTGGATGCCGTCCTCGGAAAAGGCGTAGGCGACCTTGTAACAGCCGGTCTTGCCGGCATAATACAGGTCGGTGTCGGCGACGCCGTACCAGCACTTGAACAGCCCCTCCCGGCGATCGTACACCACGGTGGGCCCGCCCGGCTCGAAAGGCGGCGGGTCATACAGAACCGGGTTCCGATATGACTTCACCGGCAACTCGGGGGCGCGCCGCAGCTGCCAGCAGTCGTCCAGGAACTCGTTGTCGAGCAGCAACTGGACATCGTTCTTCAAAGGGTAGAGCGTGTGTTCGGGTTCCACTGGCAGTGTCATCCCGGCGGCGGCCGGTCCGGCCGCGGAAGAGGTAGTCATGGCTGCGATCGACTGCGCTGCGTACAGCACCGAGGCGGACCGTCAGTACTTCGACCGCGAATTGGATGCCTTTGTGCCGCCGCGGGTGTTTGACGCCCACGCGCACCTGTCGGCCACGCCGATCATGACGGAAGTGCCGTTCGCGACCGGTTACGCCGAGTACCGCCAACTGGTCCAGTGTCTTCTCCCGGGCCGTCAGGTAGAGGCGCTGTTCATCTCGTACACGGCTGACCGGGAAGCGACGGCCGCCGCCAATGCCTGGACCCAGGCGCAACTGGCAGCGGCAGCGCAGTGCCGCGGGCTGTTCTACGTCAAACCGACCGACGACCCGGAGTGGGTACGGCAGGAGGTCCGCCGCCTCGGCCTGCACGGGTTGAAATGCTATCACCTGCTGGCTTCGGTGAACCCCACCTGGCAGGCGGACCTGCCCGACTACCTTCCTGAACCCCTGGTGCAGGTGGCCAACGAGGAAGGATGGGTGATCACCCTGCACATGGTCAAGTCGCGGGCCGTAGCTGACCCGGCCAACATCCACTGGATTCGGACGTATTGCCAGAAGTACCCCCACATGAAACTGATCCTGGCGCACTCCGCGCGGGGGTTTCAGCCGCTGCACAACCTGGAAGGGCTGCCGCAACTGACCGGCCTGGACAACCTCTACTTCGATACCAGCGCCAACTGCGAGCCCATGGCTCATGCGGTGGTTTTGCGGCTGATGGGCCCCCAGAAGGTGATGTTCGGCACCGACTTCCCCATCAGCCACGCGCGCGGCCGCTCCATCGGCGTCGGCGATTCGTTCATCTGGGTGTACGGCCAAACGCCCGTCTGGGGCGAGAAGCACCAGCGCGTCGATCCGCCGCTGGTGGGCATGGAGGCGTTGCGGGCCCTCAAATGGGCCTGCTGGTCAGAGCGGCTGGCGGACGCGCAGGTGGAGGACCTGTTCTGGAACAACGCCGCCCGGCTTTTCGCGCTGGACTGAGGATCGGCGATCGCGAACCGACCCGATCGCTCACAGCTCGATTGGCCACTGCAGTCCGGCGCTGGCACCGCCATCGACGCGGAGCGTCTGCCCGGTCACGAAGGCCGAGGCCGACGACGCCAGGAACACCGCCGCGCCCACCAGGTCGGTCACCTCACCTAAGCGTCCCAGGGGGGTGATCTCCTGGGCCCAGGCGGTCATCTGGGGCTGGGCCCACAGCGGCCGCGACAGGGCGGTGGGGAAGAAACCGGGAGCGATGCCGTTAACGCGCACCCCATGGCGCCCCCACTCGCTGGCCATGGCCCGGGTCATCATGCCCAGGCCCGCTTTGCTCATGGCATAGGGGCCCACGCCCCGCAGGGGCGCGTGGGTGTTCAGCGAGTCGATGTTGACGATGGTCCCCTGTCGACGTGCGATCATGCCCCGGCCCACGGCCTGGGCCACGGCAAAGGCGCCGCGCAGGTTGATGCCCATGATCCAGTCGAACTCGGCCATGGTGTAGGTCTCGACCCGGGCCCTCTTGTTGACGCCGGCCACATTCAACAGGCAGTCGATGCGACCGTGATCGGCCTCCACGGTCTCGACGAGTCGAGCCACGTCCGCTTCGCGGGCCACGTCGCAGACCACCCACCCGACCGGATGCGGTCCGGTGGAGACCTCGCCGGCCGTGCGGTCAAGACTGCCAGATTCGCGGCCGGCGATGACCACCTGGGCCCCCCGGGCGGCGAACCCGGCGGCCAAGGCCCGGCCGATGCCGCGGCTGCCGCCTGATACCAGCACCACCTGGTCGCGGACCGAGAACAGCGCGTCGTCCATCTGGGCCTCCCCATGGGCGCGTCGGGCCGAATGGCCGAACGCCCCGGTTGTGTAACCCGTCGCTGCGGGCAATCCCGTGACGACCGGATGCCGCCCCGGTTGTGTAACCCGTCGCTGCGGGCGATCCCGTGACGACCGGATGCAACACCCGGTTGATGGCCGGACGGGCCAGACCGACCGGACGGGCCAGGCCGACCGGACCGAGGGCGCCCCGATGCCTGGCGACGGCGTATCGGCCGTGCACCGGCACGGGTCAGTCGGGCGACCTCAGGTCGCCGGCCGCTGGTCTTCCAGGGCGACCTCGACCCCCTCACAGACATTACCGGTTACGGCCGGTCGCACAGCGCCGCTACCGATTCGGACGCCCACCCGACGGCGCGTCGCCGTTGCGGGTCGGCTGTCCACCACACGGTTGTTGCGGATAACCAGGTCAGCGGCTACGCCGGTGATGTCGATGCCGACACTGACAGCGTCGCCGCCGCTGTCCTCAATGACGTTGTCTTCGACCACGCAACGGTCGGGCGAACGGCCGGCACCGTAGTCGAGGCGAAACAGCAGGCCGACTTCCCCGCTGCGTCGGATGGTGTTGGCACGGACGCAGTTGTCGCTGTCGCGGTGGCCGATGGAGACGCCGTAGCGCCGACAGTCCTCGATGAGGTTGGCTTCTGCCAAGCCGAACCGGACCCCCCAACAGAAGAAGATGCCCTGCGAACAGCGACGAACGACATTGCTCACCATGCGGGGACGTTGGCAACCGCTGCCCGGGTGCAGGCCGAGCCCGGCGCAGTCCTCCACCTTGCAGTGGTCGATCACCAGGTCGTCACAGATCTGGGCGCTGATACCGTCGCTGTTGCAGTGATGCAGGTGCAGTTCCCTGAAGGTCATCCGGTCGCAGTCCTGGATGAACACGCCGGCGGCGTAGTTACCGTCCAGCTGGGGGTTGGCGGCGGCGTTGCCGTCGATGGCCAGACAGGCCAGGCCGGCGTCGTGGACCCCTTCGCCGGTGACTACGGAGAAACAGGTGCTCGCTGTCGCACCCGGCTCCAGCCAGTAGTCGTCGCGCAGCGCCTGGTCGAGGTGAACCAGCCTGCCGTCGATGGCCACCACGGTCCGTTTGGCGATCTGGTTGCGTCCCTGGTGGAAGGGCGAAAGCCCCTCGACCCAGATCGCGCCGCCAGGGCGGAACAGGTTCGGATCAGCGACCTCGACGCATTCGTCGTACCAATCGGCGTGAGCCGTCAACGGCGTCGATGCCGCATCGCACTTGCGCAGTACCGTGCGTCCGCCACTGCCGATCACCTGCACGCCATTGCGCAAGAACAGCGAGTTCCCCAGGGTGTAGGTGCCAGGCCGCAACCTCACAGTGCCACCGCCACGGGCAGCGACGTGGTCGACCGCGCTTTGCAGGGCCAGATGATCGGCTCCGAAGGTACCCGTATCAGGGCTCAGGGTCAGCGTCAGCGACGGCATGGCAGGGCTCCGTTGGGGGAGTCGGGGATGACGGCGCAGGTCCATGGGGCAGCGATGAGCACCGACGGCCAAACCGCGGGATCCAGCGCCCTACGCGTTGCTGGTAATCACGGTATTCCGGCCAGCGGTCCGCCAGCCAGCGCTCTTCGCGCCGCGCCTTCTGATCCAACCAAAGGACCAGCAGAAGGCTCAGTCCGAGGCCGACCCGGCTGCCCCAGAGCAGGCTCCAACCGAGCGCCAGAAGGACCACCGCCACGTAGATGGGGTGCCGCACCCATGAATAGGCCCCACGGATGACCAGGGCGGCGCCGTCGCGGGGGTACGGCAAGGGAGTCAGATTGGCGCCCAGGCCGCGCCCTGCCACCCCCCCAAGGAAGATGCCCCCCACGGCCAACACCGCGCCGAGGGCGCGCCAGACAGGACCCCCGGCGTCATGGCCGGCGCCGGGTTCGAGCCAGGGCACCAGGGCCACCGCCAGCAACAGACCCAGCTGTCCGGCCACCCAGCCGGCACCGCGGCCGACCAGGCCTGGTTCGGGTCCGGCGGTCTGCCCTGCGGGACTTGCCACCGGCGGCTTCATGGGACCGTGACGCGCTGGGGGTCACCGCGGCCGACCAGGCCGCCGTACCCCGCCACCGTGGCTGCGGGCGGGTCCACCAGGCTTAGTTCAATCACCACAATCTCCGATCTGCCGACGGTGCGCACGGGAGGGCCCCATCCCTGCGTGCCGCTGGTGACGATGAAGTGGGTGCGCCCCAGTTGCCGATGGCCCCAACTCAAGTCATAGAGCCAACCGGTGATCAGGTTGAGCGGGAATAGCTGACCATGGTGAGTATGGCCCGACACCTGCAGGTCAACGTCTTCGGCGGCGGTCAGCGCCAGGTCGACCGGCCGATGATCGAGCACGAAAATCGGCAGCGAAGCATCGGTCTGGCTCAACAGCGCGGCCAGCGACTGGCGACGCGGCCCGTGGCCGTCGCGCCGGCCCACCAGGCGACACACGCCCGGAATGGTGGCCACACTGTCGGCCAGGAGGACAATCCCGGCGCGCTGGAAGAACGCCCGCGGTACGCCGCCGTAACCTTCGTGGTTGCCCAACGCCGCGAAGACGCCGTAGCGGGTCCGCAGGCCAGCCAAGAGAGTGGCCTGCGCCTCGGCCACGGCCCCCCGGCGCCCCCCCTCCACCACGTCCCCGGGAAGCAGCAGCAGGTCAACACCGAGGCCGTTGACCTGGTTGACAAAAGCTTCGACGAAGCCAGGACGGGTGCGACTGCCCAGGTGGAAATCGCTGGCCACAGCCAGGCGTACCTGCGCCACCGTGGCCTGCCGGCGCGGTACTGCAATAGCATAGGGAGAGATGGTCAGGTGGCTGTAGGCGTCGGCTCCCCAAGCCACGATGCCCAACGGCAGGCCCAGTACCGCGGCCAGGCGGCACCGCGCCACAGCTGGTGACGCCATGGCAGCCGGCGCCACCAACCGTGCCCGGCCAGCCAGACCCACCAGCAGATCCAGAGGAACGAGCATCAGCAACACGTTCAGCAGATACGGGGGCGCGTAGAGAGCCAGCGACTGCAGCCAGGAGGGCAGCAGACCCGCGCCGCCCGCGTGCGTGGCCCGATCGGCAAGGGGGAGAAGCAGGACCAGCAGGGCATAAAACCCACTCGCCCACGGCCGCAGCCTCGTCCCGACGGCCAGACGCCACAGGCGCCAACCGACCAGGAGTGCCAGACCCAGGTACACCGGGACCAGGAAGTGGAAAATAGACATGACCTGCGCTCAGCTCTGCCCTGGGGATAGCGCGCGGACGGCCCGGCGGTGACCCAGGGCCGCGGGACGTCCCGGGCCCCGCGGACCCGGCCGCGACGCCGGCGCAGCCAATCTACCCGGGCCCTGCGGCCCCGGCAAGGCGGACGCCGCGCGGAGCGCGGTAGGTCCCTGGGGCCCACCCCGCCGGGGCGCGGGGTCGGCCGGCCCCCCGCGAATGAGGGCGATGGACGCCCCCCCCTGAGGGACCTTCCAGGGTGCCCGTACGGTCCTCCAGGCCGTCGTCCCTCAGGACGACCGAACACACGTTGCCGTCACGAGTCCGAGAGCGTAGCTTGGCTACGCGACGGAGCGGCGCGCCGGGCAGTTGCGATGGCGGCCGTTTGCCGTGGCACTCACGGGGGGGGCGCCCATGGCGCTGGCCGCAGCTCGCATCGATGTATCGCTGAGCGATCGCTTTGCCCTGGTCCGCGTGGATGGCTATGTGTCGGGTCCGACCGAAGCCGAGTTGGCTCCGGCTCTGGACCGGGCGGCCTCCTGCCCACGCATCGCGGTGGTGTTCAGCGAGGCTTCGCTCATCAACAGCGCCGGCACGGCGGTGCTGCTGGACCTGCTGCTGCGGTTGCGCGAGTCGGGCCACGAGGTGCGTGTGGCCCACCCGGCAGCTCACTTCCGGCGCGCTTTCCGCATTACGGGCTTGGCCCTGGAGGTCCCGGTCTTCGAGTCCGTTGAGGCGGCCACGGCCGACTGGTAAGCGATGGCCTCCGCCGAGACCCAGTCCAAGGCCCAACTGCGGCGCGAACTGGCGGAGCTGCGCCGCCAGTTGGCGGAGGAACGGGCCAACCGCACTGCGCCCGGCCAGAGCACGCTCGAACGCGAACGCCTGCTCAGTCGCATGGGCGATCAGATCCTGGCACTGAAGGACTTGCGGCAGCTGCTGGGCTACCTGCAGCGCGAGTGGGTGGACGAGCTCCGCCGCGTGGGCGTGCCGCTGCACGAGGCATCGCTGCAGATCCAGGGAAGTACCCCGGGCCACTATGCGTTCCTGTGGGCCACGCGTCCTGCGGCGCGCCATCCGGGCGGAGCCGAGATACCGCTGTCGCGCTACCCGTGGGTGGGTGAGGCATGGCATTCCGGCGAACCAGTTCTCGTGGATCGGGAACGGCTGGCCCAACACGGCTTTCCAGTCACCCGAGTCGAGACGCTGATCGAGGTGCCGCTTCCCACCGCGGGGGGTTCGCTGGGGTTCTCAAGCACCCAGGCCGACGCCTTTGGCCCGAGTAATGTGGAGTTGCTGCGGCGCTTCGCCAGTCTGCTGGCGACCGCCCTGCGGCGCCTCCAGGATATCGAGGCGCTGCGCGAGAGTCAGGCGCGGTTGGACTCGGTGCTGCGCGCTGTTCCTGACATCATCTACCGGTTGGACGCCCACGGCCACGTTTCTTTCATCAACGAAGCAGTACGGCGCTACGGTTACGCACCCGAGGACTTCATCGGCCGCGACCTGCTGGATTTCGTCCATCCCGATGACCGGGCAGGCGCGACCTACCCACTGAAGGAACGGCGCACCGGGGCTCGGCGCACAGCCGCTTTCGAGGTTCGCCTGCTGTGCCGCCGGGGCGACCCGCGGGCCTTCGAAGTGCGCGTCGACGAGGTGGTGGGCAGCGTGCCGCTGCTGGTCGACGCCGAGGGCCTCTATACGACCGAGGCACCCAACGCCAGCGTGTTCTATGGCACCCAGGGCGTTGCGCGCGACATCACCGAGAGGCAGCGCCTGGAGCGCGAAGTGCAGGAGCAGCGCCTGCGCTCGCTGCAGGTCGACCGCTTGCAGGCCCTGGGCGAGATGGCTGCCGGCGTCGCCCACGAACTCAACCAACCGTTGAACGGCATCCGGGCCTTTGCCGAAGGCACGGCTTACGGCCTGGATCATGGCTGGGCCACCAGCAGCGGCGAGGTCCGCGATGCCCTGCGCGAGATCGTCACCCTGGTGGATCGGATGGCCGCCATCATCGACCACATGCGCTCGTTCGCCCGGGACAGTTCGCTCAGCTCGCCAGCCCCTTTCGCCCTGACCGAAGTGGTCGATGGAGCCCTCAAGCTGGTCGGGGCCCAGCTCCGCCTGCACGGCATCGAGGTCATCGTCGACACGCCGGTTGATGTACCGCAAGTGGTCGGGCGCGCCAATCGCCTGGAACAGGCCCTGCTCAACCTGGTGACCAACGCCCGGGACGCCCTGGAGAGTCGGCGCCTGGCCGAGCACGTGCCTTCGGGCTGGCACCCCACGCTGCGCCTGGCGCTGACGGCAGAGACAGCCTCGGGCCCGGTGCGGTTGGCGGTGATCGACAACGCAGGTGGCGTGCCCGAGGCCGTGGCCGGACGCATCTTCGACCCGTTCTTCACCACCAAGGAAGTCGGCCGGGGGACCGGATTGGGCCTGTCGATCGCCCGCGGCATCATGCAGGAGCATGGAGGCGGGCTGGAACTGCAGAACCACCCAGGTGAAGGGGCGACGTTCGTCATGTCGCTGCCGGCAGCCCCGGCGGCGCGTACCGCTGCCATGGACGGCGCCCGCCTCGGACAGGGCGAACGCCCCGAAAGCGCGCCGCCCGACGGGCCATCGCCGGTTCGGTAGGTTCAGTCGCCGGACCGCACCCCGCCCGCCGGATCCGCAGCTGGCAGGACGACGGTGAAGGTGACCCCCTCGCCAGGACGGTTGTCGACCTCGATGGCGCCCCGATGACGGTCGACGATGGAACGCACGATGGCCAGGCCGAGCCCGGTGCCCTTGCCTGGCGGTTTGGTGGTGTAGAAGGCCTCGAAGATGCGGGCCGCCGCCTCGGGAGCGACCCCGTCGCCGTTGTCCGCCACGGACACGCACACGCGGTCCGCGATGGCTCCCGACACCGCGATCGTTACCTGTGGACGCCAGGTGGTCGCTACGCCAGGATCGCCGCGTCGCTGGCGCTCCGCACGGACGCCGAGCGCGTCGCGGGCATTGCTCAACAGGTTCAATACCACCTGCTCGAGTTGGGTGGCCCAACCGCGGCAGAGAGGCACGTCAGCGCTCACCTGCTGGACCACGGCGATGCCGTGCACGCGCAGCTGCGATGTCATCAGCTTGAGCGCCCCGGAGATGGCGTCGGTGACCGGGAACTCGCTCGCTTCGCGGGACGCGTCAGCGCGGGCGAAGAAGCGCACGTGGTCGATGATCTCGGTGATCCGGTCCACCTGCACGACAATGTCCCGCAGCACCTCGCAGGTCTCGTCCAGGGTCGGAGTCCAACCCAGCCGCGGCGCCAGCAGGACCCCTTCGGCAAAGGCCCGGATTCCGTTCAGGGGTTGGTTGAGTTCGTGGGCAATGCCGCTGGCCATCTCGCCCAGCGCGTGCAGGCGGTCCGCCTGAATGGCGTGCACTCGCTGCTGCTCCAACTCGGCCGCCAGGCGGCGCCGTTCCCGCAGGTCCTCCACCCGGCGGTACCCCTCGGCCATGGCCGGCGCAAATCGGGCCACCAGGCTGACATCGTCGGCGGTGAACGGCGTGTCGTCGCAGCGGTTGATGGCCAGCGTCCCGCCCATGAAGGGCACGTCCAGCACCCACTGAACTGCGGCGCCGAGTTTGGCGTCGAAGTCAGTGTCGTCGGCCCGCGAGCGCACCACCGGCTGACCTGTGGCGACGGCGCGCCGCAGAGCCGGGTGAGCTTCCCAGTGGGTATAGGCGCGCACGTGACCGTCCGCGCTGACGGCGTAGGCCAGGCGCGAATCGTCGCCCCGCAGGTAGTTGACCGAGCAGCCATCGAAGGCCACCAGCGCGCGCAGCTCCCGCGCCAGAGCCGCCACCAGACGGTCCCACTGCGCGTCCTCTTCGATCAGCAGCATCTCGTTGCGCAGACGCTGGACGGCCAGGTCAGCGGCGGCCGACTGCTCGCTGCGGACCCGTTGGGTGATATCGCGCACCGTCGTGACCAGGTGCGGCTCGCCGTCGTACACGAAAACCTGGCCCGAAAGCAACCCAGGGAAGCAGATGCCGTCCTTGCGGCGCAGCAGCGCGCGCAACTCCCGGCAAAAGCCTTTCGCGGACAACTGGCGCAACATCTCGTCGCGATCTTGGGGGTGGGCCCACAGGCCCGCTTCCAGGGTGGTGCGTCCGACGATCTCCTCGGGCTTGAAACCGAAGAATGTGTGGACACCGGCGCTGACCCGCAGGACGCGGTGATCACGCAAGCGCGTAATGACCGCGACATCGGGGTTCAGGTTGAAGGCCATGTCCAGCAGGTCTTCCGACTCGCGCAGGCGTCGCTCGGCCTGGTGCCGTTCGCTGATATCCTGGTGGAAGCCCAGGAAGTACGACTGGCCGTCCATGCGCACGACGCGGGCCGACACCTGCAGCGGAAAGGTATGGCCGTGGCGGTGGCGGTGCTCCACTTCAAAGGTCATAGCCTCACCGGCCAGCAGGCGCCGAAGGCGTTCCGGGGCCAGGCGGGCAGCCTCCGGCGTGTCCAGATCGCCCAGCGCCAGGCCCCGCATCTCCTCAGGCCGGTACCCGTGCATGGCGGCAAAGGCGTCGTTGACCTGCAGCGACCCATCGGCGACCGCCATGAGGGCGATGCCATCGCTGGCCTGGTCAAAAAGCAGGCGGTACTTGGCTTCGCTCGCCCGCACAGTCACCTCCGCCTCGCGGCGCTCAGTTATGTCCCGCAGGGTCGTCAGGGCGCCCACGATGGCCCCGCTGGCAGCGTACAGGGGCGTGGTGGCCTCACTGTACCACCGGGTGTCACCGGTGGGTGCCCGCAGCGCCACCTCAGTCCGTGGCGGCACCTCGCCTCGCAGGGCAGCCGCAACGCGGTCCAGGTTGGCAGCGCCCTGGTCTGCAGGCAGCACCTCTGCCGGATGGCGGGCCAGCACCTGATCAGCCGCCAATCCGCTCAGGCGTTCCATATGGGGATTCCACCAGCGGATGCGCAAATCGGGGCCGTAGACCACAACGCCCTCGTGCACGCTGTCGACGATCTGGCGGGCCAGCAGATCGGCGTCCTGCGGGTCGGCCTCGGCTTCGCCCGTCACCGGGGGCGCCTCCCAGATCCGGAGGGCGCGTTGGCCTGGCGGCGGGCGGCACCCTCTCCACCCCGGGGGCGGCGGTCCGCCGCCGGGGCCAACCGAGCGTCGGCTCCGAGCGCTATGGCGACCTGGCTGAGGACGCACCCGGCGCAGGCGCGGGCAGGCTCGCGGCTGTCCTGGGGCGTCGGCAGCCACCGAACATGGCGCCGGCTCCGGAGACGGTGGTTCATGCGCTCTCGCGGCATTCGGGGGCACGTTGGCGGCCGGCCTGGGGGCGGGCGACCGGGATTCGTAGCAGTAATGTACATGCAAACATGGATTTGTGCCGACTTTCACAACGCCCGCAGTCGAGGTCGCGGCACACCTGTCGTCGCTCCGCGAGCGCGCGGGCGGGATCTCGCGCCACGGCGCAGTAACGGGCCGTGGTCGGCATGGCGGCCCATGGCTGCGGGCCGAGGCCGGGTCGTCTGGCCTGCCCGGATGCAGAGAGGCCTGGCCGGCTGGGTCCTCGGCACGCGCCCGGCCCGCAGGAGATGGACGGCCGCCAGTGCCGACCGGTGGGGCAGCGGGCGTGCGATTGGCCGGCCAAGCCGGCCCGGCGGTGCTCGCGAGGGGCCGTGGACCGGCTGGCTGCGTCAGCCACGGCACCCGCGGCCCGCATCGGGTACTGCGGACCGGCGGATGCGGCTGCAGCGGACCAGGCCGGCCCGGCGGTGCTCGCGAGGGGGCTGTGGACCGGCCGGCTGCGTCAGCCACGGCACCCGCGGCCCGCATCGGGTACCGCTGACCGGCGCATTCGGCTGCAGCGGGCCAGGCCGGCCCGGCGGAGTCAACGCCGGGAGGACCACCGGCTGGCTGCGTCAGCCCCCGCACGCGCAGCGCGGCAGCGTTACTGGCGGCCGCCGCCGCTGCGGTATTACCATTGTGACGTGCATTTGGGCGAATGCGCATTTGGCGCCCCCCTGGTGAGACCGAGCGCGAACCGGGCGCCCATGGGGCCGCGGGCTGTGGGCCTCGCCACGGCCGCCGTGGGGTTGAAGGCGCGGTGGCGACCGGCCCGCCAGGTAGTGACCGGATTGGCCGCCACCGGAACTGCCCAACGGGCCCGACGGGGCCGGCGACGCGCCGCGGCAGCGACGGGGAGACCGTGCGCCGGCACGCGGCTCTGAGCCTTCTGGGCTAGCTGCATTCCACTGCCCGCATCTTCGTGCTTCGCCAATGCCTTCGGGCACGGGTGTTATGCTGCGCACTGCACGCTGCGTCTGCGTCTGCCTCGTCGCCCTGGCGGCGTCACCGCCACTCAGCTGGGGCCACAATGGCGTGGTATCTCAGGCCACAACAACCCGCCCCCTGGTGGTTGACGGTGACCTGAGTGACTGGCCTTCGGGGATGGAGCGCTACCCCATCGCGGAAGTGCCGTTCGGGGCGCCGTTGTCTAGCCCGCGCGACTGCCTGGCCTCGTTCCGGGTTGCCGTGGACCCGCAGGCCGCGGTGTTGTACGTCGCCGTTGAGATGGCCGACGACTCGCCCGTAACCGACCCGTCACCCATGCGTACCTGGGCGACGGAAGACGGCTGCGAGGTCTACGTCGACGTCCATCACGGTCAGGGCAGGCCGGCCGTCCAATACGCTCTGCGGGGCGCCTCCCGAGGTGAGACCAGCCCCAATGTGCGCAGTGCCTGGTCCATCGTCGGCGGGACCCGCATATACGAGTGGGGTATCGGGCTGACCGGGTTGACCGCGGACTCGCTGCAACAGCCCCGCACCATCGGCTTCGATCTGGCCCTGTCCGACCGCGACCAGGACGGGTCCTTCAGCTGGGTCACTTGGGGGCCGGGAACCGCCAAGTCCGGCAACGCCAGCCGTCGGGGTGACCTGATCGTGGCACCGCCACAGACAGACACGGGGGCGTTGGCCGGTCAGGCACAGTGGGCCGGCGAAGGCACCTCCATGCCCGATCGGATCGTGCGCCTGGAATCACTCAGCCACCCCGGCCTGTGCGTGCGGCAACGTACCGACACGCAGGGCGAGTGGGGACTGACTCTGCCGGCGGGGTCGTACCGAGTCGCGCTGGAATTAGGTCACCAACAGCCGCAGTGGCAGGCAGTCACCCTCACGTCCGGGGAGCGGGCGCAGGTAACCATGACTGTGCCGCGGGGCCGCGGCCGGGCCGTGCCACTCACCCACCTGGCCGGCCCCACGGCGACCGGCGTACGACAGGGGGCCTGGCTGATGTACGGGCCGCGGGACGGCCTGCTCAACCACACTATTAACGCCCTGCTGCAGGACCGCAGCGGTTGGCTCTGGGTCGGCACCGCCGGTGGACTCTTCCGGTATGACGGACGGGGGTTCCACAGTTGCGTCGTCGCCGACGACCGAGCCAGCGCCCAGATCACCTGCCTGGCGCAGGGCCCGACAGGCACGGTGTGGATTGGCACCAGTGCGGGGCTCTGCCGCTGTGACCTGTCACCCGCCGGCGATCCGGCCCTGCCCGCCACCATGACCCTCTACACAGTAGAGGACGGACTGGCCGACGATGCGGTTCAGTGTCTGCTGGTGGACCGGAAGGGCAACCTGTGGGTAGGGACCGAGGCCGGCCTAAGCTGCTTCGACGGCGCCCGCTTCACCACCTTCTCCCGCGCTGACGGCCTCGATCGCGATCAGATAACCTCGCTATTGGAAGATGAAACCGGCACGCTATGGGTGGCCGGCGGCAGCCTGTTCCGCCGCCAACCCACCGGTCGTTTCGAGGCCCGCAACCAAGGCCCGTTGGGGGCTGCAACCCGCAATGTCCTGGCCCCTAGTCGCCACGGCGATGGTTTCTGGCTGGGAACAGACCAGGGCCTGGCCTGGTGCGGGGCCGGTCCCTGCACGCCGGTGACCGCTGACTCCGGACACGTCCTGGCGGAAGTGACCAGCCTGGTTGAGGACCAGGACGGACGGCTGTGGATCGGGTCACGCGCCCGATCCACGCCGGCTCGTTACGCGTTCGGACGCCGGCTCGGCAATGCCCGCTGGCGCGATGCCGAGGGGTTCCCACAGAGCCAGGAGATCCGGGCCCTGCTTGAGGACCGTGAGGGGAACATCTGGGTTGGTACAGGGAGTCTGCTGGCGCGGTTCGACGCCGGCGAGTTCGAGCTGTTCACCCGCGCCCAGGGCCTGCCCACCGACGACGTGTGGAGCCTGCTCGAGGACCACACCGGGCGGATCTGGGCAGGCACGCCGCAGGGGCTAGCGGTGCTCGACGATGGCCGCTTCACGGCCTTCACGCAGGCGGACGGGCTGGCATCCCTGCGCATTCAGAACATGGTTGAGGACCGGCGCGGCCGGCTCTGGCTCAGTCATTACGGTGACGGCCTGAGTTGGGCCGACCTCACCCTGATGCGGGACGGCCGACGCCCCCGCTTCACCCCGTTCGCGGCGGCCCAGGGACTGCCCAACAACCGCATCGGCAATCTGGAGGTAGACGCCGAGAACCGCCTGTGGATGGCCAGCGATGGCGCCGGCCTGCTACGCTTCGACGGCCGGCACCTGCAGGCCTTCACCACGGCCGACGGTCTGCCTGCCAACTCCATCGGCGTGCTGGCCAACGCGACCGGGGGGACGGTCTGGGCGACGGCCTGGGAGAGCGGGCTGACCCTGTTCGGCGATCGAGCCCTGTTCAGCCTGTCGCGGGACAATGGCCTGCCGGAGAACCTGGTGCGCTCAGTGTTGGCGGACCGGCAGGGGCACCTGTGGATTGGCATGGGCACCACGGGGCTGTGCCGTTACGACAGCACCGGTCTGCGCCACTGGACGCCGCGCGATGGGCTGGCGGACGCCATGATCGTGGCCATGGCGCAAGATGACCGCGACGTGCTCTGGATGGCTACTGGCGGCGGCGTCACCCAGTTCGATGGCGTGGCGTTCCAAAACATACTCGGCCGCGACGGGTTGCCGGACGACGTCACCACCTCAGTCCTGCCGGACCGCCGGGGCAACGTGTGGATCGGCACGGGTCGTGGCTTGGTCCGCTACCGACCGCGGCGCGTCGCCCCGACGGTCACCATCGCCGACGTGGCCACCGACCGGCACTTCGGTCCGACCGCCAGCGTGCGCGTGCCGGCCACGCACGGACGGTTGACCATCGAGTACCTGGGCCTGTCGCTGCGGACGGCGCCGGGCGCCCTGCTGTACCGTTACCGCCTGGCGGGCCATGACCGCGACTGGCGACTGACGACAGACACCCGAGTAGAGTACCTGGACCTGCCGCGCGGTCGGTACACGTTCGAGGTGGTGGCCGTCGACCGCGATCTGATGTACGCGGCTGAGCCCGCCCGGGTGGCCATCGAGGTGCACTGGCCCTACGGGCAATTGGCCCTGTGGCTGACCATAGGCCTGGTAACGACGCTGGGCGCAGTGCTGCTGGTGCAGATCGTCCGCCACGGTCAGGAGGAGCACCGCGCGCGGCAGGCCGCCGAGGAGGCCCGCAGTGCGGCCGAAACCGCGAATCGCAGCAAGACCGAGTTCCTCGCCAACATGAGCCACGAAATCCGTACTCCCATGAACGGTATCATGGGCATGGTGGAGCTGCTGCTCGATTCGGAGATAGACCCCACCCGGCGCGGTTACCTGCAGACCGTCGACAGCTCGGCCGAAGCGCTGCTGGGCATCCTCAATGACATCCTCGACCTGTCCAAAATCGAGGCCGGCAAGATCACCCTGGAGGAGGTGCCTTTCGAGTTGTGGACGGTGCTCGACCGGGTGATGAAGGTCATGGGACCGCGAGCGCACCAACAGGGCTTGGAACTGGCCGGCCAGGTGGCGCCGGATGTCCCCGAGTGGCTGATCGGCGACCCGGTGCGCCTGGCCCAGATCCTCTTCAACCTGGTCGGTAATGCCATCAAATTCACGGAGCGGGGTGAGGTCGTAGTGGCCATCACCGCCACGCCCGGCGCCCAGCCCACCCGCGTCACCGTGCACGGGACGGTGCGCGACACGGGTATCGGCATCGCTGAGGAGGCCCAACAGGCGGTGTTCGCCGCGTTCGCACAGGCCGATGCGTCGACCACGCGCCGCTATGGCGGTACGGGCCTCGGTCTGACTATCTCCCTGCAGTTGGTGCAGTTGATGTCGGGACGGCTCTGGGTGGACAGTGTCCCGGGTCAGGGCAGCACGTTTCACTTCGTGGTCGAAATGGGCATCGGTGAAGCACCCGAACCGGCGCCGGGCCAGGCAACCGATGTGCAGGGCATGCGCGTGCTGATCGTGGACGACAATGCCACCAACCGACTGATCCTCGAGGAAACGCTGCGCCGCTGCGCCTGCGTTACCGACACGGCGGCCGGCGGTGCAGCAGCGCTGGCGATGCTGACGCAAGCCGCCCAGGCCAGCGCCCCTTACGAACTAGTACTGCTGGACGCGATGATGCCAGGGATTGATGGTCTGGAGCTGGTACGACGCATCGGCGCCAACGGTCCCATCCCACCGGGACGCATCATCATGCTGTCGTCCACTGACGATGCCGAGTACCTGGCGGCGGCACGCGGCCTCGGCCTGCGCTATCTGCTGCGCAAACCGGTGGGACGCCCCGAGCTCATGCGGGCCCTCCGCGAGGCCGCGGGGAGCACTGAGAGCACGGCGGCCACGAAGGGCAGGCCGACCGCCCCGGTGGGTCCGCCTCTGCGCGTGCTGCTGGCAGAAGACAACGCCGTTAACCAACTGGTCACGAAGCGGATGGTCGAAGCGGCCGGCCACCGCATCACCATTGTCGCAGACGGGGCCATGGCGGTCGATGGCGTGGCCACCGGGGCGTTCGACGTGGTGCTGATGGACGTGCAGATGCCGGTGATGGACGGTCTGGAGGCGACGCGGCGGATACGCGGGCGCGAGCAGGTCACGGGCGGCCGCATGGCCGTCATCGGCCTCACGGCTGGCGCCATGAGCGAGGAACGCCAGGCGTGTCTGGACAGCGGCATGGACGACTTCCTGTCGAAGCCCGTGCGGCGTGAGACCCTGCTGCGGGCCCTGGAGCGGTGGCGGCCCGGGCGGCCGGCAACGGACCCTTGAGCCCGGCCGGGGCCGGCCGCCTGGGCAGCGATCGACGACGCCGCAGGCATGGCGCAAGGCGGCCGGCGGCTGGCGACCGGGCCAGGCCCCGCCGCGCGCCGCGGATGGGCCGGACGGGCCCGGCCGCGACAGTGGCCCCCCGGGGGGCCCCACTGGGCCGCCGGCGCACTTGGGCCAGGGCCCCTTCTCGCGCGTCGCGGGCCTGCGGGCCGACGGCCCGGATCCCCTGCTCGATTCACCTGCGACCGATACCGTCGCGGGTGGCCACCAACACCGCCTGCCTGGCCGAGGGCAGCGCACCTTCGGGCAGGCGTCGGGCGGTTACCGACCCCCAACCGGCAACGCGCCCGGCCTGGTGCTGTGCGCCCCGGCGGGCCTTGCTTGAACACTCCTGCTTGGCCTAACTTGATGCGCAGATGCATAGCCAGGCCGACGGGACCGCACCCACGGACGGCGGTTGCCAAGACGTGTCGCGGGCGCTGGCCGCCGGCGCAGTTACGCCCGCGCCACCCAAGCCAAGGAGGCATGGACGTTGTCAGCCGTGGACAATCCCGACGCCCATGCCACGCAGGCGCGGCCCGGCAGCGCGCCGACGGCCGCGCCGCCGGCGGCGCCGACTCCTGAGGCAGCCGCCATCCACAGGGACGACCTGCTGCAGCGCGTCGAGCACGATTGGCAGCTGCTGCGGGAGGTAGCGGGAGCCTTCACGGATGATTGGCCGCAGCAGCTAGCACTGCTGGTAGGTGCCCTGGCCAGCGACGATGCCTCCACCGCCGTGGTGGTAGCCCACCGACTCAGGGGGGCCCTGGCCAACCTCAGTGCTCCGGCCGCCGCCGACTCAGCGGCCCGCATCGAGCGCCTCGCCAGCGCCGGCGACCTGACCACGGCCAGCCAGGTTGCCGCGGTACTCCACGCCCAACTGCAAGCCGTCAGCAGCGAGTTGAGCGCCTGGTTGGGCCTCGCTTAGCCGGCGACCGAGGGCTGGCGCGGCCGCCCGGCAGCCTCGTGTGGTCGGCCCCACCGCGGAACATCGATGGCCCGTTCAGCACCGGATTGGGCCTCCGTCGCCCAGCCGCGACGCCGGGCGCGCGGCCGCCCGGCAGCCTCGTGTGGTCGGCCCCACCGCGGAACATCGATGGCCCGTTCAGCACCGGATTGGGCCTCCGTCGCCCAGCCGCGACGCCGGGCGCGCGGCCGCCCGGCAG
>CAITNQ010000343.1 GCA_903893785.1 uncultured Gemmatimonadota bacterium | reverse complement strand
TTCCCACGCAGGCCGACCTGAACATCACCACGCGCATGGCCTGGAAGGGTGCCCCAGACAACCGCTGGTACGTGTTCATGGCGGTGCACGACGACACCCTGAATACCGCCGGCACGTCGGTCAGGCGCTGGAACGGCGACATGATCGGCATCCAGGTGGACTACCAGGACCACGGCCGCACCCGCGCCGGATCGCCCTCATATGGCCAGGAATGGGTGGCCGCAGCTGGGAACACCACCGCCAACTTCGCCTACCGTTACCCCGAATCCGACGGCGGTCCGGGGCAGGTCGCCTGGGCCGCCTATGGCGACGCGCCTTGGGCGCACGCCAGCATCCGCACTGACCCGCCCGAAGCTTGGGGCGCTGAGAGCTGGACCGCCCAGACGGGCGGCACCATCTATTACGAGTTCGACCTGGCCTTGGTGTCGCTGCTCGACGACGCAGGTCCGGCCGCGAGCCAACCCGCCAACCTCGACTCGGTCGCCGGCGCCGCGGGTCGCGGTCTGGCGTTCAACTTCTTCTGCGAAGACGGCGACCCGGTCTTTGAAAACGATATGACCGTGCGCGGCGCCGAGGCGTCAGCGCGCCAGTACTTCGCCCATGCGCTGCTGCTGACCACGGCCGAATACACTCCGGCCACGGCGCGCCTGCAATTGCTGACCCCCAACGGCGGCGAGACGTGGTCCGCCGGGTCTACGCAGGCAATCACCTGGACCGTCGCGCCTGAGGTCAGCGCTGTGCGCCTGGACTATTCCGCCGACGCGGGACGGACCTGGACGCAGATCACGCCGGGCGTCGCCAACAGCGGTACCTTCGACTGGACCGTACCCACTAGCCACTCACGCCAGTGCCGGATTCGGATCCGTGACGTGGCCGGTGCGGCCCTGGCCGATGCCAGCGATGGCGCCTTCGCCATTGAGGCGCCCTTTGTCATCCCCGAGTTGTCCGACACCGACGTGGCGTCGCTGGATCTGCATGACGGCACGGTACAGGACTGGGAGGCCCTGCTGGGACCACCCATGCTGACCCTGGCTGACTTCCGGAGCCTTTCCGGGGTCGGTGATGGTGCACCCTACGACCCCGCCGATCTGGACGCCCGGTACTGGGTAGGCTGGAACCGGAGCACGAACCGGCTCTATGTCGCCATGGAGCGCGTTGACGACGTGTACGTCGGCCCTTCGGAGGCGGTCAGCCTGACCGACTACTGGCGTTACGACGGCCTGGAGTTCATGGTCGATGGCGACGGCAGCGGCGGCGACTACACGGGCAGTGCCGACCCGGCCTGGAACGTTGACGAGCAGCGTCTGAACAACAACCGCTCGGCGCAGCAGTTCTTCGGCTTGGCCGATGTGCCGGGCGGCCAGTACATCGGCTACACCGGCGGGTCTGCCCAATGGCTGGTGCGCCCCCCCTTCGCCGACGGGTACGGCGCCTCGACCGGCACCGCACCGACTACCACGGCCATCGAATTCTGTGTCACTCCCTTTGACAACATGATCTGGAACGACTCGGCGGCGAGCGCCCCGTCGCCGCTGTTCGCCGGCAAGTCCATTGGGTTCCAGATCTCGGTGCCAGACTGGGACGTCCCCGATCGGTACCATGCCTTCCACACCCTGTCCGGCCAGGAATGCACCTGGCGCTATGCCGATCGCTTCGTCGATGCCTTGCTCGTGGGCCCGTCGACCGGCCAGATGCCGCCGCCCCGGCTGCGCGTCAACTACCCCAACGGCGGCGAGGCTTTCTGGGGCACAACCCGGCAGCGTATCCATTGGTTCGCTGACTCCACGATCGCCAGTGTGCGGGTCGAGTTCTCGGCCGATGACGGCGCCCACTGGATCGACCTGGCCGCCAGTACGCCCAATGACGGCCAGTTCGAGTGGCTGCTGCCGCGGCTGCCGGTGGCGCAGGCACGCGTGCGCGTATCAGACGCCGCAACGGGCGAGCCCAGCGATGCCAGCGACGGCAGCTTCACGATTCGCGAGGGGTTGACCGCTGACTTCGACAACAGCGCTACCGTCGACCTGGCTGACTACACCCTGTTCGCGGGGCAGTTCGGCGCGGGCGGCGATCCGGGGCCGTGGCAGGCCTATGACCTGGACCGCAACGGGTCGGTGGGCAGCGGCGATTTCCTCATCTTCATGGACAATCTCGGCCGTTCCGCCGACCAGGTTGTCATTGCCGATCCGCCTGGCCCGCAGTGGTGGACCGCGGGCGGCCAGTCAGGCGCTACCGTGCGCCTGGCCGGTGATGTGCGCCTGGGTTCGCAGAACGGCGTGGGACCGGTCCAGGCGGTCGATATTGCCCTGACCGGTTCCGGCCTCAACGGGATACTTCAGTACGAGGTTACCGTCGAGGTAAACCCGGCAGCCGCTATGGCGCCGATGGCGGGTGGCGCGGGATTCAGCCCGCCTGCCGCGTTCATCTGCCCGGGCGTCGAGACCGTGGCTCCGGGCGTGTTGCGCCTGGCTGTTGCTGCCGCCGGTGGTTCGGGCCTTAGTGGCAGCGCGCCGTTGGGCACGCTGCACCTGGTCACGTCGCCCACCTTCCAACTGAGCGATACTGCCCAGGTCCGCATCACCCGGGTGGCTCTGGGCACCCAATCCACGGTCCTGGATGTGTTCGCCGATACGCTGACAGTCACGCTCAATGACCGCTGGTCCGCCGGCCTGGGGATCACCGGCGGCCTTGGCGACTGGGCGGTGCTCCATTTCGGCCAGCGCTCCGACGCCAGCGACGGTGTCGATCCGGCCCTGGGCGAGGAGGAACTGCCGCCCTGGCCTCCCAGCGATGCCTTCGACGCGCGCTGGACGATCGTGGGGACCCAAGGGACCACCGATGATCTCCGTCCGGCCAACCAGACGCAGGTGATCTGGCTGTTGCAGGTGCAGCCCGGCGACGGCGGTTGGCCGCTGCTGGTGACCTGGAACCCCGCCGAGTTCCCGCCCGCACTGTCACTGCGCCTGGCAGACCAGGATACCTGGGGGCAGCAGTTCAACCTTGATATGCGGGCGCAGGCCTCGTGCACGCTGCAACCGGGCCATCCCACGCGCCTGGCTGTGATCATGTCTGCCGATGTGCCGGTCAGCTGCGCCCTGGACCTGCCGGCGCGCTGGAGCATGGTGTCGCTGCCCTGCGTCACGGCCGACAACAGCGTCGCGGCGCTGTTTCCCCAGGCCCGCTCGGTGTGGGACTACGACGGTTCGTACCAGCTGGCCACGGCCCTGGCGCCGGGCGTCGGCTACTGGATCAACGAACCCTCGCCCGCCCGAATCAGCGTGCAGGGCTCTCGTTATCCGTATGGCACGCTCCACCGGGCCCTGCCCGCCGGCTGGACCATGGTCGGCCCGGGGGAAATGCCGCTGTCCGCCGCCGACCTGCGGTCCAGGTACCCCAGCCTGGTCTCGGTGTTCGGCTATGCCGGCGGCTACCGGGTCGTCGAGGCCATGGCCCCGGGGCAGGGGTACTGGGTCCACCTGGCTGCGCCCACGACGCTTGACTTGAGTGGCTGGGGTGGGGTAGCGCGGCCAGCGGCCGCGCCTCAGCCTGCCTGGGCCGGACCGCGTCTGTGGGTCGAGGCGGCGGGCGCCAGCCAGGCCCTCGATCTGGGCGTGGCACCTTCGGATGTAGTCGCTCTTCCACCCGTGCCGCCCGCCGGGCTTTTCGACGCGCGGGTCGACATTGCCCCCGACATCCAGGCGTGGCAGGTGCCGCCCGGCGGTACCTACCGGCTGCGCCTGCAGGGTGAGGACCTGCGCCTGCGCTGGACTCTACCCGAGGCCACCGATTGGCAGCTCGAAATCGATGGCGTCGCTACTCCTCTGCAGGGCCGTGGCGAACTCACCCCCCAACCCGGCGCCCAGGTCTGGCTGCGGTCAAGCAGCCACCTGCCGCTGACCACCCAGTTGTACTCCTGCTATCCGAACCCGTTCAACCCCACCACCACTATCCGCTACGACCTGGCCGAAGCGGCCTCGGTGCGGCTGCGGATCTTTGCGGTCACTGGCCAGCTCGTGCGCGATCTGTCCCCCGGTGACCAGCCGGCTGGCACGTACCAGCTGCCCTGGGACGGCCGCGATGCCGACGGTGATCCGGTCGGCAACGGCCTGTATATGGTGCAGCTGCAGGCCGGTCAGTACCAGGATGTCACCCGGGTAGCCATGATGAAGTAGCCGCGCTGCCCGGGCGATCGGACGAGCCCTGCGGCCACGGCCGTGGGGCTCGTTCCGTGCTCGCGTGCGCCTCAGGCGCGTGTCGTCCATGGCCGGGCCGGGTACCGGTGCAGACGCCGCCCTGAGGTGGGCTGCGGTCGGGCACGCGCTCGGGTCGAGTGGGGTCCATGGCCGCGTCGCCCGGCGGCGTGGTCCTGCCCGGGCAGGGTTGCCGCTCTGGCCCAGGTGCCGCCAGGCCCGCGAGCGAACTCGCGTGTGCCTCAGGTGCTGACCGAGCGGCGTAGGGCTCCGGCGTAGTTGCGGGCAATGGCCTGGGCGAGGTCAACGGCCAGGGCTTCGACACTGTCTCCCGGGTTGCCGTTGGTCGCCGCCCGGGTGTCGGTCATCTGCTGGGCCAGGTTCCGACTCAATACCGCGGCTGCATCGGTCTGGGCGGCTAGCAGAGAACTGAAAGCCGCGGCACTGATCTCGCCCAGGACCACTGCGGTCCGCGTGCGGAGGGTGGCCCCATGGGCCTCGCCGACGAGCACGGCTTCACAGCCCAGGCAGCTGCCGGCGCTGAACAGGGTGGGCACTTGGCCGGCGCGCGGACGACGGGGCAGACCGGTGATCAGTCCTTCCAGGAGGACATACGCGCAGTTACCCACCTCGCCCGCCTGGACCAGCTCGCAGTTGGCCTCCAGAGCGTGGATCTGCACCTGCCGCGCCAGCAGGGCGATGCCCTCGGGCTGGAGTCCGGTGAAAGCCGTGCAGCTGGCCAGAATACGACGCAACTCGTCGACTGACCAAGAGGGACCGGCGACGGTGGTCTCCGGGCGTCGCGCGCGCTCGAGGCGCGGCACCGCCGGACGCAGTCCCACCTGACGCAGGTGGCGCAGACAGCACTGCAGCACCCGCGAGCGGCCGTCGTCGCGCTGGCCCAGCGAGCAGTGGTAGAACACGCGGTACGTGGCGCCCTGAGGCCCAACGTTCCACAGCAGCACATAGGGCTCGGGATGGCCTTGGACGGTGTATTCGCTGCAGGCCTCGACGGCCGCTCCGGTGAGCAGCAGATGCGCCCGTTCATGCGGTACCGCGGCGTCCAGGACGATGTCGTCCCAGGCGTCCACATAGGCCTTGCGGGCCGACAGGTTGGTGATGGTGGCGGACGCCAGCTTGCTGTTGGGCAGCACCACCACATTGTTGAAGGAGTCGAGGATATGGGTTGTTCGCCAGCTGATCTCCTTGACCTCGCCTTCGATCAGGGAGCTGCCGGCGCCATCGATCTGGACGCTGTCTCCGAGCCGGATGGGCCGGTCAATGTTCAGCGCCAGCCCCGAGAACACATCCTGGAGCACGGCCTGCAGGGCTAGGCCGAGGACGATGCCGGCGACCCCCGAGGCGGCCCACAGGACGGTCAGGTCCTGCTTGAAGACCACGGCCAGGATCGCGCCACCGGTGACAAGATAGATGACGATGGCGGCGAACTGTTTGAGCAGCCCGGGTACTGGACTGCCCAGGGCGCGGGCCACCAGTCCGTCCAGGACCACATGGCGCACCAGGCGATCGAGCAGCATGCCGAAGGAGAGGAACAGCGACATCCCCAGGACATAGGAGATGATCGTGCGGCTGCGGTCGAGAGCCGCCAGCCCGAACGCCTGGTAGGTGTCGCCGGCAAACAGGAAGATACAGCCGGTAATCGTGGCCACGACCAGTGGCGCGGCCAGTTTGCGCAGGGCGAGGCCTGCCGATGTGCGCACGGATCTACCTCCGGGACTTCACGGTCAGGGGCACGCTTGGTTGCCCGTAGCGGGAGGCCCTCGGGCCGCCGCGCCGTCGGCGCTGGCGGCGGTAGCAGGGCCGCGAGGCGTCGGCGCTCACGTCAGCGAGAAACGGCCAAGGTGATCGGCGGTCTGGCGAATGCGGTGCGACAGCCCCTCCATGGTCGCGTCGATCTCGGTGGCCGCGGCAGCATTGCTCTCGCCGGCGGCCTCTACCTGGGCCACGCGTGTGGATAGTTGCTGTACGGCATCCGACTGCTGCAGGATGGCGGTGGCAATCGCCGCTGCGGCCTGCTCGCTTTCGTGTGCCGACCGGGCGACGCCTTCCATGGCCCGTCTGGCCTCGGCCGCCGCGCCCACGCCCTCATTGGCCATCTGGCCCGATTCAAGGGTCAACTGGGTGATATCGGTGACCGCCGCCGAAGCGTCTTCAGCCAGTCGACCGATCTGCTGCGCGACGATGGCGAAGCCGGCGCCGTACTGGCCTGCCCGGGCCGCCTCGATACCGGCGTTGAGGGCGAGGATGTGCGTCTTGTCGGCGATGCGCGAGATGCGGTCGCTGATCTGGGCGACGCGGGTGTTCCCCGCCGCGATACGCTCCACCGCATCCACCAGTCGGCCCAATTGCGCTTGCCCCGCCTGTGCCTGGCCAGCTGTATCGCGCGCCAGGGCGTCGCCGCGGCCGGCGTTGTGCGAGATATCACGCACTGAAGCCGCCGTCTCGCTGATCACGCGCGTCACCTCGGCCAGCATGGCAATCTGCTTGGCCGTCTTGTTGGCCACATCGCCCGAGGCCGCCGATGTCTGGGCCGCCGCGACGGCGATCTCCTCGGTGCTGCCGGCGATCGCCGCCAGGGCGGTGCGCAACTGGCCAACTGCCGCATTCATGTTGGCGTGGAGGACGGCGAAATCGCCTTGGTAGTTGCCTTTGAGTTCCAGTCGCAGGTCGCCCTGCGCCAGCCTTCCGGCCAATTCGCCCAGTTCGCTCAGCAGACTGGCGATGGCGTCGAAGCTGCGGTTCACATTGGTGCGCATGGCACGCAATTCACCCTCGTAGGCGCCCACCATGCGGCCCTGCACGTCGCCGCCAGCCATGCGCTGCATCACCTCCGCGACCTCACCGAGGGGGCGGCACAGCGTCGTCACCAACTGGTTCATGCCGTCCAGAATGACTGCGTACTCGCCGAGATGCTCGCGCGAGTCGAGGCGGAAGGAGAGTGTGCCCGATTCGACGGCCTCGGTCATCTGGCGCATGTCGGTGATCAGACGGTTCAGGCTGGCGGCGATCCCCACGGCGGCCCGCGTCAGTTGGCCGATCTCGTCCTGGCGCCCGTCGTCGGCCAGGCTGCTGTCGAGGCGACCA
>CAITNQ010000342.1 GCA_903893785.1 uncultured Gemmatimonadota bacterium | reverse complement strand
GGCACCGACCGCAGGCGCCGGGCAGCCGCCGCGCGGCGTTGGCCGTAACAGAACGGCTTTCCCAAGGTATCCGCCCGCCCGCCATGGGTCAAGCTCCGGTGGCCGGCAGGTCCTGGACCGCGGCTCGCGTACCGACGCTACCGGTGGCATGTCGGGCCGGTTATCTTCTCGCCTCAGCCATCGTCTGCCCGGGAGTGACCATGAATGACGACCTGCTGTTGACCATCGAGGCGGTGCGCGCGGCCGCAGCCACCGCTCTGGGGCACTACCGTCAACCAGGCGCGGTCCAGTACAAAGTCGGCGACGACCCAGTTACCGTTGCCGACCACGAAGCCGACGCCTGCCTCCGCCGTCTGCTGTTGGGGGCCCGGCCCGGTTACGGCTGGTTGTCGGAGGAGACCGCCGACGACCCGGTGCGGCTGACCCGTTCGCGCGTGTGGATTGTCGATCCGGTCGATGGGACCCGGGAGTTTGTTGCCGGCATTCCGGAATGGGTGGTCTCAGTGGCGCTGGTCGAAGAAGGCCGCCCGATCGTAGGCGTGATCTGCAACCCGGTCCGGGGCGACCTGTACGCGGCGGTGGCCCAGGGCGGCGCCTTCCGCAATGGACAGCGGGTCTTCTGCACCGAAACCGAGACGCTGTCGCAGGCTGAGTTGGTCGTCAGCCGAACCGAATCCAGCCGCGGCGAGGTGACCCGGTTCGTGCCCTTCCTCGGCTCCGTCCGGCCGTTGGGCAGCGTCGCGTACAAACTGGCCGCCGTAGCTGCAGGCGAGGCCGACCTGAACGCCAGCGTGCAGGCCAAGCACGAGTGGGATGTCTGCGCCGGCGACCTGCTGGTGCGCGAGGCAGGCGGCATCATGTTGACGCTGGACGGCCACCCGCGGCGCTACAATCAGGCAGACCCGTTCATCCCCGACGGCCTCGTCGCCGGCAACCCGCAACTGGCCGCGGCCATGCTGGCGCTCATCCGCAACCCGAACGCGCGGCCGCCGACCTGACCCGGTCGCGTCAGACACACGCCCCGGGGTGCAATGGGGCACCGTCCGGCGCTCAGACGAAGCAATGCCATTCCGACCCGCACCTGGCCACGAAGGAGCGTGCCTGACCCGGTCGCGTCAGACACACACCCCCGGGCGCTATCGAGCACCCTCCGAAGCTCAGACGAAGCGCTGCCGTTCGGGGTCGCGCTGTAGGTAATTGACCACGTCTTTGACGCGCTGGGTACGGTCCCGCGGGCACACCAGCAGGGCGTCGCCCGTGTCGACCACCACCAGGTTCTCGACATCGACCAGCACCATTAGTTTGCCGGCCGGGCCATATGCGGTGACCTGGCGCGCGCCCAAGGACACGACATCGCCGCGGCAGAGATTGCCGGCCTCGTCGACGGGCAGGACATCGGCCAGGGCCCCCCAACTGCCGATATCACTCCAACCGATGTCGGCCTCCAGAGTCAGCACGCGATCATAGCGTTCCAGAATGGCGTTGTCGATCGCCACCTCGGCCACCGTTGGGTACGTCGCCGCGATGGTGGCGCCCAGCGCCGGTGTGCCGACGGCGGCCTGGACCGCGACGACCATGCGGTGGATCTCGGGGGCAAGGCGGCGGAAGAGTTCGATCAGCGTGGCCGGCCGCCACACGAAGAGGTTGCTGTTCCACAGATAGTCGCCGCTGGCCACCCATGCCTCAGCCCGGGCCAGGTCCGGTTTCTCCGTGAACTGCGCCACACGGTACACCGGATCATCACCAACCCGGCAGGCCATCTCGCCTTTGCGCAGGTAGCCGTAGCCCGTCTCCGGACGCGTCGGCTTGACACCGATGGTGATCAAGGCCGTCGGGTCCTGCGCCAGCGCCGCAGCGGCCACACCCAGCAGCCGCAGCATCTCTTCGGGACGGCCGATGTAGTTGTCCGATCCGAGCGAAGCCACCGTGCACCCCGGATACATGGACTCCAGCAGAGCGCACTCCAACCCCACGGCAGGCCCGGTGTTGCGCAGGGCGGGTTCAACAATAAGGTGGTCCGCCGGCAGGTCCGGGAGTTGCTCGCGAACGCGGGCCGCCTGGCTGGCGCCAGTGGAGACGAACAGGTCGTCCAGGCCGGCGATGGGCGCAACCCGCAGCACCGCGTCCTGCAACATGGTGCAGGGGCCCACCAGTGCATGGAACTGCTTGGCCTGATCGCGGCGGCTGTAGGGCCACAGACGGCTACCAATGCCACCGGCGCGGATGACGATTTTCATCGATTTCCTTCCCTGGGTGTCGGCCCGCCCCAGCCAAGTGCGAGGAGTTCCGGCGGTGAGCCGGCGGCGGGCCCGAGGAGGAGCGGCCAGCCGGAGGCCGTTCAGATGCGCGTCAGCGCCGCGGCGGGCAGCCAGCCGTTCAGGCCGCTGCCCAGGCGCACGAGAACCCAGGCGCCTTCGTACCGAGCCACCTGCACGCGGGTGGCTTCGTGAGCCACAAAGACCGCGGTTTGGGACCCATCCGGACCCGACCGCGCCGTGGCCTCCGGGACGGTGATCACCGCGCGTTCGGTGTGCCCTTGCTGATACGCGCGTGAAACCAGCCAGGCCCCGTTCAGGCTACCGACCACGGCAAGGGCCACAGCCACCAACCGCCACGCGCCAGCCAGTGGCCCGCGGCGCCAAAGGTGCCAGCCGACAGTACTGACCCCGGCAGCCACCAGCAGACCGACGACGACGCACAACTCATTGACGGTCGGGTACTGCGCGGCGAACGCCAGGGCCGCCCACAGGGCGTTGGTTTCCTCCCCCTCGCGGTCCTGCTTGACGGCGTCGAGGAACTGCAGATTGGCGCGGACATCGTCGTCGCGGGGGTCCAGGCGAAGGGCCCGTTCCCACCACACGGCGGCCTCGCCGAGATGCCCCCCTTTGAAGCAGGCGTTGCCCAGGTTGTACAGCAACCGCGGGTCCTGTCCCCCCTGATCTACTGCCGCCAGGTACTGGCGACGCGCGTCCTCGAAGTCACCGGCCCGGTACCGGGCATTGCCCTGGTTGTACAGGTCCGCAACGCCGTCGCCGACTGCCCAAGCCGCCCCCGCGCACAGCAGCAATGCCCAGCACCACCTGCAGGCAGCCATCAGATCCGCGTCTCCAGTTCAGCGAGCAGGCGGCCGGCCTGCTCGAGGGCCTCATCCATGGTCGCGGCAGCATTCGTGGGCGGCGCGAAGCGCACGAATTCGCACTGCACCAGCAGGGCGCGCAGGCGCTCGGTCACCTCCGGATCAATGCCGTGCTCCTGAAGGGCTTCAGCGGCCAGGTCCGGCGTCAAACGGGCCTCCGGCAGGTTCAGCCGGTCGGCAAGGAATGCCAGCAGGGCGCGCTGCACCTCGGCATGGAACTCGGCCGGTTGGTTGGCCGCCAGCAACTGGTTGGCCCGACGCAGGCGACTGCTGGCACGGCCGCGGGCCCGCCGACGCCGCGCATAGGCGACGTCGCCCTGCAGGCGCTGCTGGTGGCGCCGATAGAGCACGAACCCGGCCAGGCACGCGGGCATGGCGATCAAGCCTGACCAGTATGCCCAGCTGCCGGCCAGGTCCAGTGGTTGCTGCAGCCGGTCCAGGTCCGGCTTGATGTGCCGGATATCCTGGCCCACCGGTTCCAGATCCGTGCGGCTAGCGACGTTGGCCGGCCCCGCAGGCGCAGCGCTGCCACGGACGCGCACGGTGGTGCTCGGCGACGCCGCCTGCCGGTACTGCCCGCGATCGGGGTCGAACCAGGCAAAGCGTACGGAGGGAACCTGTAACTGCCCACCGCGATCGGGAATGAGGATGTATTCCCACACCCGCCGCCCCCCCACCCGGGTGTCATCGGAACGGGGTTCCTCGGTCAGTTTGGGGTCGTACACCTTGAAGCCGGCGGCACTGACCGGCGGTGCCTTAACCGTCTCGAGATTGCCTTGGCCGGAGATCTCGACGCGCAGTGTCACCGGATCACCCACCTGGACCTCGGCCGGCTCGGCGCGGGCGGCAAGGGTGAAATCACCGACCGCGCCGGTGAATTCGGCCGGCCGGCCCGCTTCGGGCAGGGGCAGCGCATCGATGGTGACCGGATCGCTGCGCACCAGCACCGTGCGGGTGCCACCGCCGAAGAAGGGATCGTCGAGCAGTTGCTGGAATGGGCTGCCGAAACCCGCGCTGCGATCGGGGACGTCACAGCTGACGGCCAGCGGATCAATGCGCTGCCGGCCCGCCGTGGTGGGGAAAAGGGCCATCTGGCGCAGCGGCGCCGCGTTGTACAGCACGCCGCGGATCTGCTCTCGGCGGGCATTGAGTTGCTGCGCCGCGAACAGCTCCTTGGCCCAGAAGCCGGCGAAGCTGGGCAACTCGCGGAAGCCCACATTGGCGAGGGGCACCCGGTACACGAGATCGTAGGAGAGCGTCACCTGCTGGCCCACGTAGGCCTGGCGACGGTCGGTGCGAGCGCGGACAAACAGCACATCGTCGGCCGCCGGCGGGTCAGCGGTGCCGGGTGCTGCCTGGCCCCCCGGTCGCGTCGGCGTCGGCGCGCGCGATGCCGCCCCGGCGACCACCGTCACCTGGATGGGCTGGGTCTGGTAAACCCGGCCGCTGTGGGTCAGGCGGGCGGGTCCGAGGGTGAAGGTGCCAGCCCGCTTCGGGTAAAGCGTGTACGTGTAGTCGCGACCATAGGTGGTGGCGAAGTTCACCATCTGCACCTGCGTGCTGACGGCGGGGCCTTCCACATGGAAGTCGCCCAGGGCGATCTCGGGCGCCGGCACGCGGGTGATGTTCTCGACGGACTGCACGCTGAGCACCAGGTGAATGGGTTCCTGCTCACTGGTCTGGCGCCGGTCTACTGATGCCTGGAACTGAATCTGGGCCGCCGTTGGACCCGCCGCCGCGGCCAACAGCACCGCCGCCACCATCCAGCCGACTGCCACTGGCCTGCTCACCAGTCTTTCTCCTGCGCGGGGCCGGTCTGGAGCTGGCGCCGCAGTTGCCCATCGCGCTCACGGTCAGCCAAGGCGTCGAGAATGCGTTCTGCCTCCTCGCGGCGGGGATCGCCGGCACGCAGCTGGCGCGCGTCAGGGCGTGGCTGATCGCCCGCCTGGCTCCGTTGGCCCTGTTGGCTCTGCTGCTCTTGTTGGTTCCGTTGCCCCTGCTGGTCCTGCTGTCCCTGCTGGTTCTGTTGCCCCTGCTGGCTCTGCTGTCCCTGCTGGCTCTGCTGTCCCTGCTGGTCCTGTTGCCCCTGCTGGTTCTGTTGCCCCTGCTGGTTCTGTTGC
>CAITNQ010000341.1 GCA_903893785.1 uncultured Gemmatimonadota bacterium | reverse complement strand
GCGAACACGGGCGAATCGATCATCTCTGTCCTCCTCCCCAAGACGCGCTCCACGACCTCAGCCGCGTGCACGGTAGCCGCGAACACGCGCAGCGTCGCCAAGGCGTCCCGCCGTGCCTCGCCGGGCGGGACCTGCTCCTCTATCAACCGGCGACTCAGGCCCAAGCCAACCCTTGGCGGCACCGGGCCCCAGGCCATCGCCGGCAGCAGCGGGTATAGACCCACTCGCTGCTCATCGATCACGGACCTAGCGTCGAGTTCCCACAGCCGAACCAGGCGGAACCGGCAGCGCAGGGTCGGCTCCGGTCCCACGCCCATCTCCCACTGGTCCTGCAGCACCCCACCCGGCCCCAGCACCACCACTGCCGCCAACACCGGTTGCTCGTACCGTATGTTCAGGCGCAGCGCGTAGTCGGCCATCCGCCGTGGCATGTCGCTTTCCCACCGCGTCTGGAACTCCAGCAGCAGCAGGACCGGTTGGCCCTGCCACAGGACGCGGGCGACGAAATCCACCTCGCGCGACGCGGCCGACAGCTTATGGTCCGGCGTTTCGGGCTGCGGCGGTGTGGCGGCCCACACGGGGTCGAAACCAAGGCGGATGAAATCGGCCGCATAGCGCGCCGTCAGGCTCTTGAGCCCCCGGTCACGGTCGTGCACCATGGGCGGATGGACTCCTGATGAAGATACCCGGGGCGATGGCAGCCAACAAGGGTCGGCGCCCCCGGTTGGGGCGACGCGCTATCCGGTGTCCACCAATGCAGGAATCGTGCCATGTGCGTGCGCGGGTGCGGTGCCGCGAAGCGACCAGCGGTTTCGTGGGCCTTTGTACGACGACGGGCACGGCGAAAGGCGAGCTATCCAGGCAGGGCGCGGGATCGCCGCAGACGACCCGGCCGACGGGTGTCGGACGAGGCCAGGCTCAACCGACGGCACGTCATGGGTCGGAAACGTCACAGCCGCGTGGCCCCCGCTACACACGGCGTAGCGGATGCCGCTCGCGCGCGGCACTGCGAGTTGCGTTGAACGGCAACAGGGCCGTCCTCGTGACGTTCCGTCGAATGGACCGGTGCACGCTGACCACAGACGCCGGGCGTAACAGTGACCCCGAGCGCGACCGGCTGACCGCGTACGGGACGAAGAAGCGGGCTCACGGCGCGCCGGAACCCGGCCAGGCGAGCCGAACAGCTCGGGAAGGCCGGCAGGCGCGGTGAGACGGCGCCGGCCGGCACGCAGTTCAGCGGCCGCAACCGGCGTTGGCAGCCGTGTCGGTGATGTCGATCAGACGCACTTCGTGGGTGGCCCAGAAGTCGGTGCTGGAGGCGAAGTTGACGGCCAGCACTTTGAGCGCGGCCCCGGTGACGATGCGGTTGCCCTCGGGGCTGACGCGGTCGCCCAGCAGCGTATTGTAGATCCGGTACGGGCCCAACGCCCGGTACAGGGCTTCGGGCGGGCTCCATGCGATGCCGTCTGGTGAAGTCATGACCGAGAGCATGGAACCCGTGTCGCTGGTGTAACTGGTGGCCACCATAATGTACTCGTCGCGGCAGCTGCTGTAGGCCACACTGGGGTTGAAGCCCTCGGCGACGGCCGAGGGCGTGCCGCCCAGGCCCGGTTCGCTGAAAGCCCCGCCGCGATATTTCCAGAACACCGGCGCGGCGCCGCCGGCTATAGCGGCCGACAGCCCCGCCACGGACGTGCGTGCCACGGCTAGCACCATGTTGCCGTCTTCGAGGTTGTCGTTGTAGTAGGCGTAGAGCCAACCATCCCGCACCATGGTCGAGAAGTCGCCGGGACCGTTGCCCGAAGGCCCGCGGTGGGGCGACAGCCGCTCGATGTCAGGGGTTAGTACCTCACCGACATCGACGAAGGTATTACCACTGTCCGTCGACACCGCGGCGCCCATCGAAGACCAGAACGCCCCGGTGGGCCCGCCCGCTTCGCGCGTGTAGACTTCCCGGTGGTAGAACATCACCAACCCCCCGGTGGTCGGATCGCGCCAGATCGCGCCGCCGCCCATGTAGTCCACGGGCGCGATGGGGCGCACCATGGGACCACGCGCGGCCAGCACCGTGGCAAACGGGTCCTGCAGCGTGCCACGCGTGCGGCCGTACCCGGTGCCCAACGAACCGCCTTGGCCGTCGCTGCCATCGCCCTGGTTGGCGTAGAAGTCATAGATGCCGGGCAGGGCGGTGGGCACCACCGACACGAGGCCATCCGGGAAGGTGTCCAGGCCCCTGGCCACCAGCGAGGCATGATCGGCCAACCGCGTGCCCGCCGCGGAGGACACCACGAAGCGCTGGCTCGTCAGCAGGGGCACCGGCGGCACGGCAATTGGCAGCGGGCCGCTGGGCTCACTGCGCAAACCGGCGCGCCCCAAGGCGGTCACGCGCGTCTCAACGTGCAGGGTTTCGTACATGCCACGCGGCACATGGCCGATGAAAGAGGGCGCGGCCAGGTTGGCGGTACCGGCGCTGGGCAGCCACGGACCGGCCGGGTCCAGCCGGTACTCCACGATGTAGCCAACGGGTGCAGGACCGGGTCCGCGCGTCCAGTGGAGGGTCAGGGCCAGC
Organism: uncultured Gemmatimonadota bacterium; assembly: GCA_903893785.1. Taxonomy (GTDB): domain Bacteria; phylum Latescibacterota; class UBA2968; order UBA8231; family UBA8231; genus CAITNQ01. The sequence goes on along the minus strand of CAITNQ010000341.1, from coordinate 1,087 downwards.
GCCTGGGGGTTGAAACTGAACCAGAGGTCCACGGGCGTGCCCGGGGCGACGGCAGGGCCAGCGGCATTGGGGTCGCCCGGCCCGTCAGCGTCGGCACCGCTGCTGGCGTCTGGCGGCGGGCTGGTGTAGCCATCGCCCCCGAAACGGTCGGCGAAGACGAGGAAGTCCGTGAAGTCGACAATCCCATCCATGCTGAGGTCATAGCGCCGGTCGCGATCCGCGGCGCCGAAGGTATCGGCCAGCACGAAGAAGTCGGCGAAGTCAACCGTGCCGTTGCCGTCGAAGTCGGCCGACACCTGCCCGAACAGAGATGCCGTGGCGAGCCCGGTCGCGGCCAAACCGACAACAAGGGCGAGGGCGCACAGCAGCCGGCTTCGCGGCGGTCGGCGGGCGACCCGTTGGGCCAACCTCAGCCCCGGGAAGACACCGGGCGCGAGTCGACCGGGCCACGAAAGGGGGCGCAACAGGGCGGGCCGCCAGCACGTGAACATGGCCAACTCTCCCATGGGTACCCGAGGCCATCCGGCGCAAGCAATGACCGCAAGAAGAAACGACCTTTCGACGCTGCGGGCACGAACCACCGCGAACGGTGTGCCGGGCGGCGGATGGACGGATCTGCGACGGCCCTGAGGGTGTGGGCGCGCCGTGGACAGAACCGGCAACGGCCGCGACGGGGCCGACCGCCGGAACCGTCGACCGGCGCAGACTGGCGCGCCCATCGTCACCACGCGTCGACGGCGGGGGCCCTGCCCTGTCCGGCATGAACCGCCGCGATCGCCGCACGACCCGCAGGCTTGCCCCACGGCCGCGCTGGCCCGGCGCTGCCGTGACGGCGCGGCCTCAGGACGTCGGCGCCAACTCCAACCGCCGTGATCGCCGCACGACCCGCGGGCCTGCCCGGCGGCGGTTCTGGCCCGGCCCTGCCGTGACGGCGCGGCCTCAGGACGCCGGCGTCAACTCGACTCGGCCGCGGGCGGGCACCGGGATCTCCAACACCGGCCCGGACATCACCCAGACTCCGCCCTGGGCGCTGCGCGCGGTCACCGCGCCATGCCAGGGATTGGCTAGCCGGAAGGTGCCTGCGTGT
>CAITNQ010000340.1 GCA_903893785.1 uncultured Gemmatimonadota bacterium | reverse complement strand
CGGCAGGTGCCGACGTCTGGGATGCCAGCCTCGCACTGCTGCGCCCTGTGCCTGAGGTCTGGCTGGGGCGAGCACCGGGGCTTGGTCTCCTCCCGAGCCACGGCAGGTGCCGACGTCTGGGATGCCAGCCTCGCACTGCTGCGCCCTGTGCCTGAGGTCTGGTTGGGGCGAGCTCCGGGGCTTGGTCCCCTCGGGAGCCACGGCAGCCGCCGGCGCCTGGGATGCCTGCCTGGCACCTCGGCGCCCACACCCGGGTGCCGGCACGGGTCCGTTCGCGCCAGCGCGCTGGCCGCGGCCTGACAACACGCGCCTGCGGGCGTGCAGACCCTTGCCGGCGCCGTGATGCACCCACGCCCCGCACCCGGTGCCATGGCCCGTCCGAGTCGCATGCCGCGGTCCGCCGGTACGCGCTGGCTTGCCGGCATGGGTGTGGCCCGCCGCAGCGCCGGGCCCGCAGCCCACCGCCGCTCAACCGAGACCAGGGAAATCTGGTTGACAAAAGGACAGTAAAACTGTAACATTGCAGTGTCATCAAAAGTCGACCCGGTAGCCAGGGAAGCCACCATGGCAGACGACGCAGACATGGCAGCACATGCCGACGAGGCGGTTACCGACGCCGGCGAGCGGCGCTTCACCTTTGCCGAACTGTGCGCCTTGGTCGACCTGCCACGGCGCACGGTGCGCTTCTATCAGCAGACCGGCGTTACGGAGGCTGCTGCCGGGTTGGGCCGGGGCGCCCACTACACGCGCCGCCACGTCGAGCAGTTGCTGACTGTCAAACGCCTGCGCGAGGCTGGCCTGTCGCTGGAGCGCATCCGCGAGCTGGTCGTCGGCGACCCGGCCCCGGTGGCGTTTCGCCCGCCGCGGCCAGGCCACGTGGAAGTCTGGAGCCGGGTGCTGCTGGCCGACGGCGTCGAAGTGCAGATCGAGCCGCAGCGGGCAGGACTGTCGCCCGAGCAGGTGCGGGCGCTCGTGCGGGCCATCGGCCAGTGCTACGAGGCGGTGTGCCGAGGCCCGGCCGCGACCGGTGTGCAAACCGTCGGACCACCCACTGAAGGAGATATGCCATGACTGCTACAACACACCGGCGCCCGTCCCAGGTCGTGAAGCAGACCCCAGCGCCGGTGCTGACGGACGTAGCCTATCGGGTGCGCCTGATCGGCTTGCTGTCCGAGGTCCAGCTCACCCAAGTGTACCGCAATGACGAGCAGGTGCCGGTCGAGGCGGTGTTCACCTTCCCGGCGCCGGTGGCCGCCGTCATCCTGTCGTTGACCGTCGAACTGGGAGACCGTCGGCTGCACAGCCAGGTCCTGCCCAGGGAACAGGCCAAGGAGGGGTACGAGGACGCTGTGGTCGACGGCGACGCCGCCGTCATGGTGGAGTCGGCGGCGCCTGGTTTGTACACGGTCAACTGCGGCAACCTGCTGCCGGGCGAGACGGCCCGTGTCCAGTTGCGGTGGGCCGAACTCCTGCAGGCCCAGGGACAGCATCTGCGCTACTGGCTGCCAACCACGGTCGCGCCGCGGTACGGCGACCCGGCGGCTGCCGGCTTGGCGGCGCACCAGGTACCCGCCGTCAGTCTGGCCGTCGAACGGCTCTGCCGCATCGAAGTCGAGGTCACGGGTCTCTGGGCCGACGGTGCCATCGCCTCGCCCACGCACGGGGTGGTAGTCGAGCGTCAGGAAGCCCTTACCCGTGTGGTGCTGGCCGCGGGTCCGGCGCCGATGGACCGCGACTTCGTCCTCAACCTCGAGGCCGCCACGCTCGACCGGGCCTGCGCCTGGCTCGAGCACGACGGGGTGGGGCCCACGGTGTGGGCGGCGTTCCACCCCGAGTGGGAGGAGGCAGGTGGCCGGCCGCCACGCTGCGTGCAGCTGGTCGTGGACTGCTCAGGTTCCATGGCTGGCGACTCCATCGAGCAGGCCCGTCAGGCCCTGTTTGGCATCCTCCGGCAGTTACGGCCCCAGGACTGGTTCAACGTTGTCCGGTTCGGTACCTGCGTCTCCCTGCTGTTCGACCGACCTCAGCCGGCAGACGGCGAGGCGTTGGCCCAAGCCTGGGCCTTGGTCCGGGGACTGCAGGCTGATATGGGCGGGACGGAGATCGGGCGGGCCCTGGACCAGGCCTACGCTGCCGGTCGCCTGCAGTTCAGGGGCGGCGATCCCATGGCGCCCGTGCCGTCGACGACCGACGTGCTGCTGATCACCGACGGCGAGGTGTGGCAGGCGGAGCCCGTCATGGCCCGCGCCAGGCGGTCCGGTTGCCGTGTCTTCACCGTGGGCGTCGGCAGTGCGGTTGCCGAAGCCTTCCTGCGGCAGCTGGGTAACGAGACAGGCGGCACCTGCGAACTGGTCGCGCCTGGCGAGGGGATGGCCGAGCGCATCGTCCGTCACTTCTCCCGGATCTGGGACCATCCGGCGCGCGGTGTGGGCCTGAGTTGGCCTGGTCCCGCTGTCGGCAGTGACGCGTTGGAGGTCGGACCCGTTTACCCGCGCCAAGCCCTGCACGTCATGACTCGTCTGCAGGCCGTGACCGGCGCCCAGGTGAAGTTGACCCTCGACCTTGCCGACGGCACCGCCTGCCATTGGGTCGCCCCGGTGCAGCCGGTTCCCTGGGCGGCCGAATCCCTCGGGGTGCTGGCGCGGTTGGCGGCGGCTCGCCTTCTACTCACGGGTGCCCTCGACGCGCAGGCGGCCACGGCGCTGGCCGTGGAACACCAGTTGCTGAGCCCGCATACCGCCATGCTCGTGGTGGCACAGCGGGCCGAGAGCGAGAAGGACGGCAGGCTGCCCTCACTGCGCGCTGTGGCCCATATGCAGGCGGCTGGTTGGGGCGGCCTGGGTTCGGTGCGCGGGGCTGTTCCGGCGTGTGCCGTGCCCTCGGCGCCACCCATGCTGGCGTTCCACGACGCGCCCTGCGCGATGGCCGACCATGCGTGCTTCGATCTCCCTGCTAACCGTCGCCATCGGCGGTCTTACAGCAACGTCTTCGACGCCGCCGGCGATCGGTCCGTCGATGCGCTGCGCGCCTCCGAGGCGTACCCGACGAATGGCGACGCTTGGCGGCAGTACCGCGCCGAACGGCTGCATGGCGGACCCCCTGCCGTGCCCGCCATGACCGACGACCAGCTCTGCCGCCTGTGCTCGTATCTGGGCCAGCACGACTTACCGCCGTCGCTGACGCACCTGCAGGCGGCCGGTGCCCCGGCCTACCTGGTGGCCCAGTTGGCCGCCTGGGTCGACGACCAGCACCCGGAAGCGGGCATCGTGGCGCTGTTCCTGCACCAGCTGGCCCAGCGACTGCGGCCGGAGCTGCTCGATCTCCAGGTGTGCCGTCGCCTCCGTCTGGCGGCGCGGCAGGCTCGTCGTACAGGCGACTGCAGCCAGGTCGAGCAGCGCATCCGCCAACTGCTGGGCCGCGCCGAACCGCCGGTGGCTTCCCAGGGGACGTCGGCAGGCGGCGGGTTGCTGTGAGGCGAGGCGGCTCCCCCGGGCCTGGCCCGGGCACCGAGCCCATGGCTGGCATCCGCATGCCGGGGCCCGGCCTGTCCGCGACGGGTCGATCAGCGGCAACCCCGGGGCGCTGGTCGGCCGCCGCCGCCTCCGGGTGCTGCCGGGGCTGCGTCCACGGCCTTGCGCCCAATGGCAACGCGACGCACCCTTTCGTCTTCCGAGGCCCCGAGGTGCCGGTGACCTGCCCGGAACCGAGGGGCCCCGGGGCTCCTGGGTTTCTGCGACCAACTCCCAAGACTCACGGGCGCTGGCTCGACCCCACCCAGCGCCCCTATTCCGTCCCTGCGACGAGTGACTGTGGGCGAGCGGCGCTGCCGACCCGAGGCGCGGTGCGACGGCTTCGGTGATGGCTCCCCTCGCCGGAACGAACAGGATCCATGTCCATGCACCCGAATTCAGCGCCCGTTCGCGTCGTGCTCGCCGGCCTGGGCGGCTACGGCAATCTGTACGTGGACGCCCTGCTCAACCATGGCCCCGAGCACCAGGTGCAGGTGGTGGCGGCCGCTGACCCGGCTCCCCGGGCGTGCCGGCGACTGGGTGAGCTGCTCGCCTTGGGTGTGCCCCTGCATCCCTCGCTGGAGGAGGCGCTGGCCGAGCAGTCAGCAGACCTGGTGGTGCTCTCGACGCCTATCGCGCAGCACGCGCCGCAGACCTGTGCGGCGCTGGCTCGCGGGGCGCACGTGCTGTGCGAGAAGCCGCTCGGGGCTAGCTGCGCCGATGTGCGCACCATGGTGGCGGCGCGTGATCGTGCTGCCCGGCAGGTCGGGATTGGGTACCAATGGTCCTACGACGAACCCGTGCTGGCCCTCAAGCGCGATATCATGGCCGGCCTTCTGGGCGCCCCGCGACGGCTGAGTACCCTGGTGCTGTGGCCCCGCGACCATGCCTACTACCACCGGAACCGATGGGCTGGCCGCATCCGCGACGACGAGGGCCGGTGGGTGCTCGATTCGCCGGTCAACAACGCCATGGCCCACTACCTGCACAACATGCTGTACGTGCTGGGTGACCGGGTAGACCGCAGCCTGCTGCCGACTTCGCTGACCGCTGAATTGTACCGGGCCAACGCCATCGAGAATTACGACACGGCGGCCCTGCGCCTGCGGAGCGCCGCCGGCGTCGAGATCGGCTTCTTCGTCTCCCACGCAGTTGACCACGTCGTGGGCCCGGTCAGCCGTTTCGAGTTCGACGACGCGGTCGTGACCTACGGCGGCCCGGCCGGCGACCGGTTCGTCGCCCGTTTCGCGGCTGGCCACATGCGCGACTACGGCGCGCCCGATCAGCAGGACCGGAAGTTGTGGACCATGGTGGACTGCCTGCGTTCAGACCGGCCGACCCCCTGCGGCCTGGAGGCCGCGGCGGCGCACACGGCTGTCATGCTGGCAGCCAGCCGGTCGTCAACCGTTACCGGGTTCTCGGACGAACAGGTGCGTGCCGTCCCGTGGCAGGGAAGCTCGCTGGTCTGCGTTGCAGGCCTGGGCGAAGCACTGCAGCAGTGCTACGAGCGCCTGGTGTTACCTTCGGAAGCTGGCCTGCCGTGGGCCACGCCCGGGGTCGAGGTGCCATTGGCCGATGTGGCCGCGGCGATGGGCCTGTCCTGAACCCGCCGCGCGCCGTTGCGGTGGCCGGCCGACTCGGCAGTCGCCTGCCGTGGGCCACGCCCGGGGTCGAGGTGCCGTTGGCCGATCTCGCCGCGGCGCTGCGTCTGTCCCGAACCCCGCCGCGGCCCGGTGCAGTGAATGGTTGGCCTCGGGGCGTCGGCCGGTGCGCGCCTGGGCCGACAGGCCGTCTTGCCGCACGCTTCCGGCCCCCTGTGGAGCCCGTAGCCCGCGGCGGTCACCCGGCGGCGGCGGCCCACTCGGCGCGCATCAGGGCGGCGACCTTGTGCTGGATGGTCGTTTCACAGCCGGGCACGCTCAGGACGTCGCACTCGGTGCCCAGAATAAACGGGTGGCCGGCGGCGGCCATGCGCCCGACGAGTTCGTCGCTGAGCGCGGCAACCTGCTCGGCGGTGATCGCGCTGTCCGAGTAGAACCGTTTGGACGGCAGGTTGCCGTAAAGCACGATGTCTTTCGGCACCATGGCGGCATCGTCCCACAGCACGCGCGAACTCCCCAGGCTCAAAAGGGCCGGATCGAGCGTGGTGAATTCGCGCAGCATCTTGTCCGTCAACTCGCCACAGCAGTGGAACATCAGGTCAACGTCGCGCGCGGCCAGCCGGGCTCTGAGCTGCCGGTTGGGGGCCATCACGAACCGGTCGAAGATGCCTGAACCTGCCTCGATCTGGTGCGGCGACAGGTACACCCTATTGGCCGCTGGTTCAGCGATGAAGATGGCCCGCGCACCCGCGTTGATCTGGGCTTCGACGGATTCGAGGATCACCTGGAGGCCCAGCTGCAGCACGGCTTCGATGGTCGCAATGGCCTCGTCATCGTCCGCCGCCATGCCTAGGCCCGCCAGCGCGATCGGCGTGATTGGGTCGCTCACCAGCTTGGTCATCAGCGAGAACGGGCCGATGGCCATGCCGATCGGCAAGAGCTCAGTGTGGTGTGCGATGTAACCGACCGCATCCACCTGTGCCTGCAGGCGGCGGGGCAACGGCCCGCGCGCGTGACGCGCCACGGCGGCAATGGCCTCGGCCGGCGGACGGGTGCTGAAGTGGAAGCGGTCAGGGTCGCCGATCGCCAGACCGGTGCGGCTCAGCAGCGCCGTCTTCTCAAGCCCCAGATCCATGTGCGGCAGGGCCAGGGGGGTGCCGAAGCGGTAGGCTGTTTCCTCGAGCACCCGTCCCAACCGCTGCCCATCGTTGACAATGGCCTCGTGATCGGCGTGCTCGTGCAGTACCAGGTCCGTGCCGATCGGCATGCACAGGCTCTGTGCTGCCAGCTCCAGGTAAAACGCGCGCTGCATAGACTCCGTCCTTGGCCAGTGCAGCGGCTGCTGTCTGCAGGCTGCAGTCCATAGAGTACGGCGGAGCGGTGCGCGTTTCTGGCATTCTGGTGAGCGGCTCGTGGGAGTTTCGGCTGCGGTACAGGTGCTTTGGTGCGGTCGTGGGAATCTGGTGCGTTCACAGTCGCGTCCGGTGCAATCGCCGGAACTCCCCTGGCGTGCGGCCCGTGTGCTTCTGGAACACCTTGGTGAAGTAGCTCTGGTCGTTGAAGCCGCAGTCGAACGAGATCTGGATGATGCTCTTGTCGGTCAGCCGGATCATCTCGCGGGCCTTCTCGACCCGCATCTGCGCCAGCAAGTCGGTGAATGACTGCCCGAAAGTCTGCTTGACGACGCGGCTGAAGTGGGAGGGCGACAGGCAGGCAACCCTGGCCACCTCGTCGCGGGATAGGTCTTCGTGAAGGCGCGTCTCCATGTGTTTGAGCGCCGCGCTCATGAGCACGCCGACGGGGTACTGGTGGTGCGCCTTGATGGCGTCCATGATGCGCTCCAGCATGGCCACCAGCCAGGCGCACAGGTGCTCTTCGGTGTCGATGCGCGCCAACTCGGCGAAAGACGAGTAGTTCGCGCCGAGCAGGGCCGTGGGGTCACCGCCCGCTTCCACCGCACTGCGTGACATCATCACCACCAATTCGAGCAGGAAGCTCTTCAGCAGCAAAGGGCGCTCGCGGCCCAAGAAGTAGATGCCGACCAGGACGCGGTTGATGATCTCCCGCGCCGCGGCACGGTCGCCGCGCTTGATCGCGGCGATGAGCCCTGGTTCGTCCACCAGGTAAATCTCGCGGATCGACTGGTAGTTGTGCTCTTTGAGTCGGTGGATGGCCTGGGCGCGGTCGGACTCCCGTGCCGCCGCTTGTCGGTGCAGCTCGAGCACGGCGGTGTTGGTCAGATTAGCCGCGCCGGCGCGTGCCAGCAGATCCCACGCGGCGCGCCTCACCTCGGCCGCCAGCAGCGGCGACGGGTCCGCGGTGTCCAGGCGCGTGGCCACCATGCCGCCCAGCACCTGTGCGTTGAACATCACCGGCACGGCCCACAGTACCCCGCCCTGCGGGCACAGCTGCATCGACGGCTCGCCCCAGCGCACTGCCTCGTCGATGGCCCGCCGCCGCAGCAGGCGGCACTCGGCGGGGTGGCGGCACGCTGCGACGCAGGCGCAGTCGCCAGCCAACACCTCGCCCTCAACGTCGATCAGTGCGCAGCCGAGCGACCAGGCGCGTCCATAGCCCACGGCCAACTCCTGGAAGGCTGGTACGACGGCCGCCAGACTCAGTGTTGAGGCTTGGGTGGCGGGGTGTATGGCAGCGGACGACCGTGACATGGGAGTGCCTGCGGTTCGGCATGCGAGTCACCGCATGCAGGGAACTGGGGCCCGGCGGCCGGGCCGCCCAGCAAAGCCGGTCCGGCCATCGTCTGCTTTCTCGCCCGGGACGCGGCAGTGGGGGCCTTGCTGCAGCCGGCTCGGGTCAGGCGATCTCGCCGAAGGCTTGGCGAACGATGTCCAGCTGTGCGCGCGAGGCGGCGTGCGGCGCCAGTGTCGGCGGCGTACCCCAGACATAACCGGACAGGTCACAGCCGCGCTCCACCCACGCCTTGATGGTGGCCACAGACATGGTGCCGCCGCACCCCATCGGCGTGCCCACCAACCGCTGTCCGGGCCGGCGGATCTCCAACAGCCAATCCATCGTTTCCGGTTTGGAATACTCCGCCAGGAGACCATCACTCTCGTTGAGCATGGGATGGTCGACCCACAGCGGATCTGCGGGCCCCCAGTAGGGCGGGCTGAAGACAATACGCGTGTGCGGGCTCGCGTGGCGCACCGCATCGCGCAGGCGGTAGAACTGGCGCGACAGCACCTCGCGCTTGTAGCGCAGGTCCTCTGCTGGAGTGATCTGGTCGGCGCGCTCCGGCATGGGGCGGCCGATGATTTCGGCGAAAGGCTGCTCCACGAACCAGGCAGGCTGCACCGGGTAGTCGGTGGTCAGGTTGCCATAGCAGAACCAATCGAACAGCAGCCAGTCCACCGGGTACTGGCTCAAGAACTCCTCTATGCGGGCGCACAACAGGTCGGTCCAGGGCGATTCCGGGCCGAGGAAGCCGTGGCTCCAGTGCTGTCGGCTGCCGGGGATGACCCAGTCATTGCGGTAGTTGTTCATGGCCACGTCGGCGCCGACGCAGAAGTAGCTCCAGAAGGGCAGTCCAGCGCTACGAGTAAGGTCGTATAAGCGAGGCAGCAGGTCACGACCAGGTCCGGGTGCGGTGGGGCCCAGCCGAGTCGGGTAGAAAGCGTACCCGCCATACGTGTACGCCTGCAGGAAGATGGCGTTATTGCCGAACTCAACCTGCCAGTCGAAGTAGGCCTGTGGGTCCGTGTTGGCCCAGTCATGCGGCGCGCTGGGACCCGTGTACGGGCGGGGCGTGTCGTGGACAGACCAATTCAGATCGAACATCATGAGCTTGATCGGACCGGCCGGAACGGCCGCGGGGTTTTCCATCGTGCCTCCTGTTGCCGTGCCGGGAACAGGCCGCCGTCCACAGTACCGTCGGCGTGGGCGGTGCCGCCAGACCGGCTCATCGCCGTCGGGTTGCCGGGAACGGTAAGGACCCGGCCCGCCGCTGACAAGAGCGGGCGCCTCGCCCGCCACTTCGGGCGATGGCCGGGCGTTCCCTGGCCGCGCCGCGCCACCCTCCGGCCACCGGCACGGTCCGCGCGTGTCCGTGCCCGGTACACGTCGGTCTGGGGCCTGGCGGGCCCCCCGCGGCCGTCCCCTGCCCGTGGGTCGTTCTCCCCTGACTCCACCGCAGCCTTGTCGCTGGGCGTGGCGGCCCCCCCAAACCCCCGCGCGTCACTCTCGCCGCGGTGCCGTGGTTCGACGGTAGCCCTATCGCTGGCGGTTGGCAGGCCCCCCCCGCGACCGTCCCCAGCCCCGGTGGGTCGTTCTTGCCCTGACTCCACCGCTGCCTTGTCGCTGGGGCCTGGCGGGCCCAGGGCAACCACCCCCGGGCCCCCGCGGGTCGCGCTGGCCGTGATTCAGCCCGAACCCTATCGCTGGGGGCCGTCGAGGGGTATGGTATGGGGTACACCGCCCCGCCGGCGCGTGCCTGGTGAATCAGCGCGCGGGCCTTTCGCCGCTGCACCCCACCGACGGTCGCGCCGCGTCTCTCTCGGGGCCTTGGCGCCGGGCTCCAGTCGCCCTGTGCCCACTTTGCCGGGGGGGCCATGTCGATTGCTCAACGTTGCCTCAGCCTGTTAGTCGTGCCCTGCGTGGCGCTGGCCGCCATGGTCGCCTTCGGCGTGGCGCAGCTGCGGGAGATCGATTCGCGCGCTGCCTTCATGGCCGACAATGTCACGCCCAGTCTCAGCCT
>CAITNQ010000339.1 GCA_903893785.1 uncultured Gemmatimonadota bacterium | reverse complement strand
GCTCATCTCCTCCCCCAGGCGCAGTGGCAGGCATTCGCCCGGGCGGCGGTTGGGCAGCCTCGGGTTATGCCAGGGGGAGAAGTACCCGCCCATCGGGCTGCCGGATTTCCAGCCACCGATGTTGACGTCGAAACCGCGATCCTCGGGATGGGCGCCCACGTCGCCCAGGTGCCATTTGCCGACAAACAGCGTGCGGTAGCCGTGGGCGCGGAGCACCGCCGGCAGGGTCACCTCGTCGGCGCCCAGCTCGGGCTGGTAGGGTGGCGGCAACAGGCGGTCGTGACGACCCAGACGCCGCCAGGCCACGCCCGTGGGCGCGCCGATCCAATCGGTGATTCCATGCCGTGGTGTGGCGCGCCCGGTCAAGATGCTGGCGCGGGACGGGCTGCACACCTGGCAGGCAGCGTAGGCCTGAGTGAACTGCAGGCCGCTGGCCGCCAGTCCGTCCAAGTGCGGGCTCTCGTAGAAGCGGCTGCCGGTGGCGCCCAGATCGTTCCAGCCCAAGTCGTCGGCTAGGATGAACAGCAGGTTGTTCCGGCGTGGCTTCATGGGCGTGGTCTCATGGTGCGGGACATGCTTCCGGTACACGGCAGCTGGCTGCGGCCCGGAGCAGGGGAGCCGGCAGGTCAAAGGCGGCCAGCCGATCCCCTATAGTGAGCAGCAGGCGGTCGTCGATCAACAGGGGTGCTCCCGGCCGCCAGAACGTGTTCCGTTTCGAGTCGGCCGTGAGGACGGTTACCGGCCGCGCCAGCAGGTCGTCGGCGGCCCGCACCTCCAGCTCGCCGGTGAAGACGCTGCACATCAGATTGCCGAAACGCTCGCTGCGACCAGGGAACCAATCCGCCTTGTGCGAGGAAACGATCTCGGGTCGGTCCGGGTCGCGCAGCGTCAACACCAGGCACTCGTGGGGCCAGCGCCGTTGGACGTAGAGTTGAGCGCCCTGGACCACGACCGAGCGCGGGGCCAGGCCCCAGACGCCGGTTAGTCCCTCGGCCCGCGCCGCCGGTTCGAGCGTCTGCCGTTGGGTGATGGGCAAGGCTCCCGACGGGCGCAGATCCACCGTCACCAGCTCATTGGCCAGGCTCAGGTAAGCGTGGTCCGCGGCGATGGCCACGCCGCCGACGAAAGGTCGGGTCAGTGGTCTTGGTGCCGCCGAGCCGCCGGCGTCAATGACGTCGGCCGTATCGGGTTCGCCTGTGCCGCCGGCCGGGCCCCCGAGCTCCAACCGCCCGCGTTCCCTCGCCGTACCATCGGCGCCGGGTTCGAGGACCACTACCGATATCCCCCGATCGCTGCGGGCCACGACCGCCAGGGTCCCCGTGCTGAGGGTGGCCAACGTCTGCACCGAAGGCCGCCGGCCAGCGATGTCGACGGCTCGCCGCGTCAACGCCTGCGGATGCGCTGGGTCATCGAGGGAGACCGCCATGACGACAGGGGCACCCTCGGCGTCGGCCTGGCCCGCCAACCACAGGCGGCCCGCGGCAGTGCTGCCGGCGCGCACCTCCAGACCCGCCAAGCGCAGCTCACCCACCGGCACCAAGGCCGTGTCGGGACGCGCGGGCACGGCAAAGACACTGACCCCGGCCGCGTGGATGGCGGCCACGGTCCGCGGCGAGGAGCCCACGCCGGTAACCACCCCCAGACCGGCAGCGCCCAGGGACGCGGAGGCCACCGGCGAGCGGTAGACGCGGCCTTTGGGCACCAGCGGCGGCACCACCAGGGCCGACGCCACCAGCGTGAAGCCGGCCAGCACGATCCAGCGCCGGTTCAGCTGGAACTCCCCTTCGTGGGCCAGCAGGAAACGCGCCGCCCCCAAGGCGGCGGCGGCAGCGGCAAAGGTGAAGGCTGCCCGCATGGCCTGCAGCGCGGGGTCCTTGGCCAACCGCACCACCGCCCCCTCGGAATGCATCTCCAAGTCGACCATCAGGGCCAGCAGCGCGGTCGCCTGGGTCCGCGGCCAGAATTCCGCCAGCGCGACCAGCCCCAGGACGCTGGTCAGGGCCACGATGGCACCCAGGGCCCCCGCCTCGGCCGGGTTCTCGGTCGCCGCCGAAGCGACGAACACCAGGCTGTAGGCCACCAGCAGGGGCATGTACCAGGTCGCCACCATCAGCGCCCAGGGCACGTCGGCGACGGCCCAAGCCGCCCACCGACCGTCGCCCTGGGTGGGGAAGGGCACGGCATATACGCTGGCCCAGAAGGCGGCAACCACCAGCAGCAGCGCCCCGGCGCCGGCAGCGTACTTGGGCAACAGCAACTGCAGCGGCGTCAAGGGGCGGGTGCGGAGGAACTCCAGGGTGTTGCGACTGCGCTCGCCGGCCACGGCGTCCATGGCCAGCACGCCCGCCATGAGCACGCCGATCAGGACGCTCCAGGCCGGCACCATCATGGCGAAAGCGTCGCCGAAAGCGGGCACCTGCCGAAGTACCAGGATGAGCGCGCTCAGCACCAGGCCCACACCCACCTTGTAGGAATTCTCGCGCCATTCCTTCCACCACACCGCGCCCATGCTACGCCCTCCCCTGGTGAGCCTGGGGGCTCACCAGCGCCAGAAAGGTGTCCTCCAGCCCCAGGGAGATCACCTCCATCACCTCAGCCCCCACGCGCTGCAACGCGTCCAGGACCGCAGGATCATAATCGGTGACCGTGACCAGGCGGTGGCGGCCGTCGCCTTCGACCCGGGTGACGCCCGGTACCCGGTGCAGCGCCGACGCCGCCTCACCGACCCGCACCACGATCTTGCGTGTGCGAGCCTTCAATTCCTCGGTCGCGGCGCAAACCAGCAGGCGACCGGCTTCTAACACCGCAACCCGATCGGCGACCCGCTCCACCTCGTGCACCAGGTGCGACGACAGCAGCACCGTGCGGCCCTCCTGTTGGATGACCTCGACGATGCTGGCCAGCACGTCGCGCCGCACCACCACGTCCAAGCCCGTGGAGGGTTCGTCCAGGAGCACTAGCTCGGGGTCATGCCCCAGGGCCAGCACCAGGGCCAACTGCGCCGCCATGCCACGGGACAGGTGGCGTACCCGCTGGCGCGGATCCAGGCCGAACTGGTGCAGCAGCGCCGTGGCCCGATCCGGGCGCCAGTCCGGGTAGAAGCGGCTGGTGAAGTGGACGAGTTCAGCCACCCTCATCCAGCCGTACAACTGCGGCACCTCGGCTACATACCCGACCCGGCGCCGGATGTTCACCGAGTGACGTCGCGGATCCAGACCGAGGACCTCGAGGTCGCCGCTGTCGGGCTGCAGCAGGTTCAGCAGCATGCGGATGGTGGTGGTCTTGCCGGCCCCATTGCGGCCGAGCAACCCGAAAACGCTTCCGCGGGGCACGGCCAGGTCCAGGCCATCGACCGCTGGTGTGTTCCCGAAGCGTCGCCGCAGGTCGGTGGTACGGATGGCGCATTCCATCAGGCCTCCTCACGCAGCAGGCGATCCAATTCGGCGCGTACGGCCTCGGCAGGCACGCCCAGGGCGCGCGCCTGCCGGCAGGCATGGGCCAGAGCGGCGGTGACAATGCGGCGCCGTTCGGCCTCCACCATGCGACCGGCCTGGGGCGAGACGAAAGTGCCTGTGCCGCGCCTCTTGTACACCAGGCCTTCGCGCTCCAGTTCCTGGTATGCGCGCACGACGGTGTTCGGGTTGATCAGGTGACGGGTCGACAACACGCGCACCGACGGCAGTTCGTCCTCGGGCCGCAGAGCCCCTCTCGCCACGTGGTAACGCACCTGGTCGACGAGCTGCTGGTAGATGGGTGTGGGCTGGGTTGGGTCAAGGTGGATCGGGAGGCCTTCGTCGACCATGGCAGCGGCCCCGTCTGGACCAGGGTGCCGGATGCGGCCCGGGTGCGCCGCTTCCTTCACGTGGCTTGAGTGTGTATTTGTGTATTGGTATATCGATACACCATATCACCAAGATAGCATGACGGTGGCCCGAGGGCAAGCGCCGGGCAGTGGTTTGTCGGCGCGCGCACGGGTGCCGAGTTTCCGTTTGCGCGACCCCAGGCCGCCCGGGGCGCGCCGGGTGGCCTCATCCGCTGGGGCAGCCCGTGACGTGTCTGGCCGCGGCGGGCGCAGACCAGCGCCCGGGCGGTACGCCGGGGCGGATTCGCGGGAGGTGCGGCGTGCACGCGGTCGAGGTACTGAGGGCCTTGGGCGAGACGGGTGCCCTGGAGGCTGTGGAACCGTTCTGGAGCGAGTCGATGGCGGCCCTGCCGCCAGGGCCGCTGGCTGATTTAGGTCCCGTCGAGTTGGGACGCCGCCGACAGCTGGCCGGTATGGGCGCGGCGGTTGGGGGGGTGGTGCAGCGCGTGGCTGCCCGCATCGCCGACGATCCGCCGCTGCGGCGGTTGTTCTGGCACTGCGCCTGGCGTCTGAACGA
The DNA here is from genome assembly GCA_903893785.1 of uncultured Gemmatimonadota bacterium. GTDB lineage: Bacteria > Latescibacterota > UBA2968 > UBA8231 > UBA8231 > CAITNQ01. The sequence goes on along the minus strand of CAITNQ010000339.1, from coordinate 2,147 downwards.
GGCGCCTGAGGCTCTGTCGTTCGACCACTGGCCCAGCTTACGTGGGGCCCTGGGCGATGACGGCGGTGTTTTCTATTTGCTGGCAGGCCTGGCATGGGTGCCGCGGGTAGAGGCCCACCACCGGCACCTGGGGGTGCCCTTGACGGTAACCCGAGCCACCTGCGCCCAGGTGCACAGCTTCAGCCTGAACTATGCCGCCGGGCACGACGGCTGCCTGGGTCTGCCGCGCCGCCAGTTGTCCTGGCTGCGCCACTATACGCGCGAGCGCTACTTCCGCCTCGGCCGGCTCGAGTTCTGGTTGCGCCCCTACCCGGGCGGCGTCCACGTCTACCGGCACCGGGCCACCGGCCACGTGGTGGCCCTCGCCGAAGCCGGGGCTCGCTTCGATTCCCAGGGTTACCTGCCGCGGCCCGACGCGGGGGGTGCCGACGAGCCGTTGCAGGAAGCCGAGTTCGCTGCTGACGACGACGCGGTTCGCGGCCGGCCCATCACCCCGTGGGGGCGCGCCGAACCCGGGACAGTCTGCCTGCCACCGGCTCAATGGGAACGCGTCTTGACCCGGGGCGACCTGTGCCTCCAAGTCCACATCCCGGCGGGCGGGGGCCTGTCACCTGAGGCCTGCCGCGGTTCGCTGCAGCAGGCCGTGGCTTTCTTCGCCAGGCATTTCCCCACCGAGCCGGCCCGCGCCATCGTCTGCGGTTCGTGGATCTACAACCCCGACCTGGAGCGATTCCTGCCCGGCGACGCGCACCTGGTTGCCCATCTGCGCGAGGTGTACCTGTATCCCATACCCTCGGGTGGCAGCGACGGGCTGTGGTTCATCTTTCTCCAGGACGCGTTCGAAATGGCCACGGCGCCGCGTCGCACACGCCTCCAGCGCGCCGTGCTGGACTTCCTGGCCGCCGGCAACCCATGGCGCTGCGGGGGCATGTTCATGCTCATCGACGAGGTGCCCGCATACGGCACGCAGCCCTACCGCCGCCAGTGGCCGGTGGTCGGGCTGGCCGGCGCCTGAAGACGCCATCGTCGGGCGGGTGTGCCTGGTCCTCGTGCGGTGCCCTGGCGGGTGGTGCGGGGTGGTCTTGGTGGCGGCCCAGGTGACCGTGGGCGACCCCCGCGCCCGCCCGCCGGCCGTGGCCTGGACCGGCGACCCGAACTGCCGTTCCGGGGTAACGCGTTGTTTGGCCCTGGTCTGAGCGCCGGCGACCCAGGGCCGGGCCGCAGCGGCGGCGTTGCGGCGCCAGCGCCACCGGGATAGATTGCTTGGCCGCCCTGTCCGCCCACGGTGACCGATCCTGTCGGCGGGCGGCAGGGCCGAGGGGGAGGACCGGTGTACCTGCGAGGGAGTGGGCCGTGAGTCTGATCGAGGTGGCTGTCGAGGCGGCACGTGCGGCGGGAGCCGAGATCAACCAACGCCTGCCGCAAGACCGGGACATTCGCACGAAAGGGTTCCGCGACCTGGTGACCGATGCGGACGTGGCCGCCCAGGACCAGTTGGTCGCCGTGATCAAGGGACGTTTCCCGCACCACGGTATCTGCTCGGAGGAGGGCCTGCAGGCCGGCGACCAGGGCACGGTGTGGGTGCTCGACCCGCTCGACGGCACGACCAACTACGCCCACCGCTACCCCGCCTTCTCAGTGGCCATCGGCGTCGTCCAGGACGGCGAACTGGTGGTCGGCGTCGTCTACGATCCCGTTCGGCAGCAACTGTTCGCCGCGGAGCGGGGTGCCGGCGCCCGGCTGAACGGCGACACGCTGCGCGTCAGTCAGACCCAGGCTCCCATCGACGCGCTGGTGGCGCTGGACTTTGCCCGTGAACCGGCCGCGCGCGCGGCTCAGATGGCGGCCATGGTGCGCCTGTCAACGCATATCAGCACCTTCCGTTCCTGTGGTTCGGCCGCGCTGTCGCTGTGTTATGTCGCGGCTGGTTGGCTAGATGCCTACTTCCACTGCGCCCTGTGTCCATGGGATGTCGCCGGCCCCGCAGTGATCCTGGCTGAAGCTGGCGGCCAGTTGACCGCTCTAGATGGTGCGCCGTGGCATTACCAGTTGCCCAGTTGCCTGGCCAGCAATCGGGTGCTCCACGCCGGTCTGCTGGACGCGCTGCGAACCTGACCCGGGTCGGCTTCGTCCCGCTGGCGGCACCG
>CAITNQ010000338.1 GCA_903893785.1 uncultured Gemmatimonadota bacterium | reverse complement strand
TGGCTGCAGTCCATGACGATCACCGGCATGTCCGCCGCGCTTCTCTTGCCGACCCGGAGGCTCTCGACCAGACCTCAGTGACTCCCGCACGGCGACTCGCAAGTTGAACGCCGGTCATTTCGGGGGTCAGGCGGCCCCCCTCAGAGCTCCGGGGCACCCTGGAGCAGGGAGATCTGCACGGGCACGGCCCGCCCCCGGAAGCGGTCGTTGATCCGGTCGGAGACGTCGGCGAGGAAGGCGCCGATGGCGGCCCGCACGGCCGGGTCGAGGGTGGCGCGCAGCCAGAGGCGGATGTGCAGGACGCCGTCGCGGACGTGCAGGATTCCAGCCGCGCGGTTGACGAGCCGCAGGACGGCCAGGTCGTCGCGGCGGTTGTCGTAGTGGCGGCGGAACTCCGCGAGCATGGCGTAGAACACGTTGCGGGCGACGATCCTGGTGCAGTCCATGAGGTGCTTGGCGGCCGTGTCCGGGCGGCAGGCCCCTTCGGCGGCCAGGAAGCGCAGCCTGGAGTCCTTCTGGCAGGCGGCCTTCAGGCGTTCGTCGAGGGCGTCGGACTGGGCCTTGGCGTCGGCGATGGCGGCCTGGAGGGCATCGCGGCGTTTCAGCAGCTTGGGCCTGCCGGCGCGGGCTTTGCGTACGGTTCTGCGGCAGACTTCCAGCTCCTGGGCCAGGCTGCCCAGCGCGGCCAGTTCCCGAAGCTGACGGCTATCCTGCCCGGGGCTTGCCTGGCACTGCGCCAGGCGCCGCGTGAGCGCGGGCAGGTCGCGTTCCAGGCGCCGGCGTGCGTCGTCGCCGTCGCGTTCCAGGCGCTCCAGGGCGTCGGCGACCCGCTCGCGGTCGTAGAGGAGCTTCTCCAGAGTTCGGCGCTGGGCGGTGGCTGCAGTGCGCAGTTCCCGGTACTCGATGCTCTCCACAGGGCGGTCGGGCAGGAGGTGCGCCAGGTCGGCGTAGGGCTGGGAGCGGCGCGAGACCATCTGCATCATGCCGAAGTGCCGGTCGAGGATGCGGAAGTCGTTCTCCTGGAGCCAGCGGCTGAAGATCAGCGTGGCGGCGTCCACGGTGGAGACCGCCGCCACGGAGGCCGAGCAGAGCGCGGCGGCCTCGGTGGTGCGGCCTTCGGGGTTGGTGGCGCGGATCACCAGGCGGCGCCAGGCCGGATCGCGCCGCCAGGGGCTCTCCTGCACCCGGAAGGTCCACTCCAGCAGGTCGGTGCTGCGGTTGCGCGGCCGGCTCAGGGTGAACTCCACCGTGGGCGCGCCCTCTGTCCAGCCGTCGTCCGCGTACCCCTTCTCCCAGGTCAGCAGGTCGTCCCCCCGCAGAGCGAAGCGCCCGAAGGTCTCGATGCCGAAGATGCCCCGGTCGATGACGAACAGGCGCCGTGTGCGGCCCGCGGCCGGGAAGAGCAGGTCGAAGAGCTCCAGCTCGGCGAAGAACCGGTCGCGCATGTCCTCGTAGTTGTCGGCGGGGACCACGAAGCAGGGATGGCCGCTGCGCGTGTGGAAGAAGTCCAGGTGCAGGACCCGGGCCACGCCGTGGCGCCGGCCGCACCAGCCCTTCAGGAAAGGCAGGTCGCCGGTGTACTCCTTGGTGTGCGGATCGTAGTAGAACACCGTCCCCCGCCCGGGGCCGTCCTCCAGCAGCAGCGCGTTGCCCCGCAGCAGCTCCAGCCACAGCGCCGGGCTCCCCACCAGCAGCCGTGCCAGGGTCTGGCGCTGCGTCTGGTCCGTGGGCACGGGTCCGCCGGTGAACCAGGCCAGGTCCGCGCCGTCGACGTCCCGCGTCTGCTCGATGTTCGCCGCGCCCTGCAGCTCCAGGGCGCACCAGACCAGCGGGGCACCCTCGGCGGCGCCCGGTGTGACTCCCGCGGTGTCCAGCCAGGGGGCGGCCAGCACCTGGCCGGCGTGGTGCACCAGCACCGGACCGCGCGCCGGGACCGCCGAGCCCCCGGGGATGGAAGAGGGCAGGCGCACGGGAGCGGCGCCGGCAGCGGCCGGAACGGCCACGGGTTGCGCTTCGCCCACGGCTTCGGCTTCACCGGGCCCAGGCAGCGCGCAACCGGTCGCCGGGCGCGTGCCGGCGCACTCCGGTCCGGCAGCGGTCTCCGCAGCCTCGGCAGCCATCGCCGCAGCCGTGGCCGCCGGGGCTGGATCGGCCACGGGTTGCGCTTCGCCCACGGCTTCGGCTTCACCCGGCCCAGGCAGCGCGCAACCGGTCGCCGGGCCGCCGGTCCCGGTGGCCCCCAGCGCTTCCATGGCTCTGGCCCGTCGGCGGATCAGAAGGGCCGGGCGCAGCGCCTCCCAGCTGAGCTGCACCCCGAACACCTGCTGCACCTTCGCCAGGATGCGCGCCCGGAAGCTCCTCGCCCGGACACAGAGCTCATCCCACCAGTCCAGCACGAACTCCACGATCTCAGGGGTCACCTTGCTGGCCGCACCCCGCCCCGAGAGCCGCAGCAGCATCTCCCCCGGGTCGGCGCACAGCAGCGCCTCTGCCCACCCGCGCAGGGTGCGCGTGTCGTGGCCGAACTGCTGCCCCAGCGCCGTCACCTCCCAGCCCGCGTTCACCAGCCGCCCCAGGGCCATGCGGTACTGCACACTGGCCGAGTCGTGCGGAACCACCTCGATGCGGTGCAGCCCCAGCATCACCTCCAGATACCCCCCGGGCTGCGTCACCACGTGCAGCTGGCTCTCCGCGTTGCCCCAGGCCAGGGCAGGCTGTACGGTAACCATGAGCAGACGGTCCTCCGGTTTCTGGGTTCAGCGCCGAAACCATAGGCGTCTGCTCAACTCTCCGCACCCCCGACAATCCGCCCCGGAAGCGCAAAACGACCGGCGTTCAACTTGCGCGATTCGCCGAGGTCTGGTACGCATACACCCCCAAGTCACGAGTCGCGTTCTGGCAACAGAAGTTCGATGCCAACAGGAGGCGGGACCAGGCAGTGGGGCGTCAACTCCGTGGCATCGGGTGGACACGACTCGTGATATGGGAATGCGAAGTGGGGAAACCCCGCTGGTGCACCCGCCTGGCGAGACTGACGGGTCGGCCCCGCCGGGGGAGTGCAGGCGACCCAACCTGCGTCCCCACTGCGTCTGGCTAACGCCGTGTCAGTCGGCGTACCGATCAGTTCCACCGGGCAGTCC
>CAITNQ010000337.1 GCA_903893785.1 uncultured Gemmatimonadota bacterium | reverse complement strand
TCACCGTTCCGCACGGTGGAGGATGTCTGGGCCTTCGACGCCGTGGCCGAGTACGGCCTGCCGGCGCGAGCCACCCAGGTCGCGGCCTACGAGGAGTCGATTCGCAGCGCCCGTGAGCAGTACCCGGAGCAGCTGACTACCGGCGGCTATTACCGCACCATCGTCTCCGGCGCCATCGCCTCCTTTGGCTGGGACCTGCTGCTGGAGGCGGCCGCCGACGAAGCGCGGATGGAGCGCGTCTGGGACAGCTTCTTCCGGCGCACGCTGTTCCATATGGAGGCTTGGGCGCAGACCAGCGTCGAAGTGGTCATCCAGCACGACGACTTTGTCTGGTCCGCGGGCGCCTTCATGCACCCGCGGATCTATCGCCAGGTCATCCTGCCCCGTTACGCCGAACTGTGGAAACCCATCCACGCGGCCGGCAAGAAGGTCCTGTTCTGCTCCGATGGGGACTACACCGAGTTCGCCGACGACCTGGCCGCCGCCGGCGCCGACGGTTTCATCTTCGAGCCCATGGTCGACTTCGGCATGATGGCGGAGCGTTTCGGCAGCAGCCACTGCCTGGTGGGTTCGTTCGTCGACTGTCGAGACCTGACGTTCTCACACTGGGACAAGGTAAAGGCTGACATCGACCGCACCTTCGACGCCCTGGCACGCTGTCGCGGCGCCATTCTGGCGGTTGGCAACCACCTGCCGCCGAACATCCCGGCGGCCATGCTGGACCGCTACTACGGGGCCCTCTTGCCCCGCCTCGAGCGCCGTTGAGCGGCGCCGCGATCGGGGGCGGTCGCATGCTGGAGCGCACCGGGTTTCGCCACTGCCCCCGGTGCGCTGCCGCGGCGTTGGTGGCCCACGAGGACAAGGCCTGCCGGTGTCAGGCCTGCGGTTTCCGCTACTACCAGAACTCGGCGGCGGCCGTGGTGGGGGTGGTCGAGCATCAGGGGCGGTTGGTACTGGCTCGCCGGGCGCGCGCGCCGCAGCAGGGTTTGTGGTCCATGCCGGGCGGGTTCGTCAACGACCGCGAATCCCTCGAAGAGGCCATGGTGCGCGAAGCCCGCGAGGAGATTGGCGTCGAGGTGAAGATTGTCGGTTACCTCGGCTCGACCTGGAACGAGTACCCCTTCGGCGGCGTTACGTACCTGTCCACAGATGCCCTTTTTCATTGCCGCCTGGACCACCTCGCCGGACTGACGGCGGGCGACGAAGTCACCGAGATCGCCCTGTTGGCGCCGCAGGACATAGACGCGGGCTGTCTGGCCTTTGAGTCCTATCGCCTGGCGCTGTCGCTGTACCGGGCGCGTCAGGCCGGGGCCTCGCGTTAGTCAGGGCGCCGGTGCGAATCCCGGCGCCGGCCCGTCGCCAACGGCCCCCGGTCCGCGGCGACGCGCGCCAGCGCGGGCCCCAACCGATCGACCGTTGAATTCACCCCGACGGTGGCAGGCCAGGTACTGCCACCTCACCCGTGCTGAACAAGGAGGAACTCATGGCTGCACCGGAACGCGTCCCCGATGGTTCCCGGCGCCTTGACCGCCGCGCCTTCCTGGCCGGCGGCGCCGCGGCCGTGGCCGGTCTGTCACTGCTGACCGATGCCGAGGCAGCGGATACCGCGCCGGCGGCCCGCGCGGTCCCCAGTCGTCGCGTGCTCGGTCGCACCGGTTTGGAGGTCAGCGCCATCTCCTTTGGCGGCATCCAGATCCAGAATGAGCGCCTGCTCGACGTGGCGATCGACCGCGGGATCAACCTGATCCACACCTCGCCGGGTTACGGCAATGGCCGCAGCATCGAGCTGTTCGGCAAGGTCATGGCCCGCCGACGCCAGGAGGTGGTGCTGGCGCTGAAGCAGGATCCGGTCGGCGGCATCGACGCGCAGCTCAAGATCCTCAACACGGACCACGTCGATATCCTCGTGCCGCCGCTGCAGAGCGTCGACGAAATGCGTCGCCCGGAGCTGGCTGAAGCGTATGACAAGCTCAAGCAGCAGGGCAAGATCCGGTTCAGCGGCTATGCGGGCCACAACAACGTGGCCGAGGTCATGAACCTGGCCATTGACCTGGGGTTCTTTGACGTGCTGCTGGTCGCTTACAACCTGGCCAACCGGGATGAGTTGAACCCCATTTTGGCCCGGGCGAAGAAACAGGGGAACCTGGGTTTCATGGCCATGAAGACGGCCAAAGACCTGGAGGACGCCTCGGCCCATTCCGCCGCCTTTGCTTCGCTGCTGGAGAACCCGCAGGTGGACACCTTGCTGGTGGGGATGAGCAACTTCGCCGAGGTGGAGCGCAACGTGGTCACGGCCAGTCGCAAGATGGGCTGGCTCGACCGCGTGCGTCTGCATCCGTACGGCGACCTGCCGTTGCTGGGCTGCTCCCTGTGCGGCGCCTGCGACCACTGCCCCCGGGGCGTGGCCGTGGCCGACGTGCTGCGCTGTGGCATTTACCACCAGCGGGGCGAACGCGAACTGGCGCAGCAGACCTATGCGAACCTGGGCGCGCGCTCGCTGACCGCCTGCGATGGCTGCGGGCAGTGCGAACAGGCCTGTCCGCGTCGCCGCGCCGTGCGCGACGAACTGCAGCGGATCGGTCGGGCGCTGGCCTGATCGCCTGCGGCCGTCAGCCCGGGGGACACCGAGGCGTGCGCTGACGCAAGGCAAACCGACCGGGCTGTGATCCGGGGCCTGGACCGCGGCAGGGGGGCATGCCGGGCGACACGCCGATCTGGGTTTCCCGTCGGGTGGCAGGTGGGGGTCCGACCTGCCACCCTCGAGACGGTACTGTCTTCTAGCGGCCAGCCCTGCGCTCATTCGGCGTGCGGGCGGCGCGGTGGTCCGGCGCGAACGCCGCACCGTGCCGTGCCTGCCGCCCGCGCGCCCCGGCGCTGCGGTTGCGCCGGGATCTGGCTCAGCGGGTGGAGAACCGGTGCACCGTCACCTGCCGGTAGGTCTGCCCTGGCCGCAGGATGATCGACGGAAACTCAGGACGGTGCACGGCATCCGGGTAGTGCTGCGTCTCCAGGCACAGGCCGGCATGCCGGACGTACACCGCCCCCGCCTTGCCCGCCAGCCCGGAAAGGAAGTTCCCCGAGTAGAACTGCACGCCGGGTTCAGTGGTCAGCACTTCCATGGCCCGACCACTGGCAGGCTCGTACAGGTCAGCCGTCAGCACCAGCCCGGTGTCGGCCCGGTCGATGACATAGTTGTGATCGTACCCGCCGATGGACACCTGGCCCATGCGGCCCCCCACCGAGGCCGGGCGGGTGAAATCCAGCGGCGTGCCGGCCACCGGCAGCAGGCGCCCGGTGGGGATCAGGTTGGCATCGGGTTCCGTGTAGCGGCTGGCGTGCAGGGTCAGGATGTGCCCGTGGACGGTGCCGGCGCCCGCCAGGTTGAAGTACGAATGGTTGGTCAGGTTGACGGGCGTTGCCTTATCGGTCGTCGCCTGGTATTCGAGGCGCAACTCGCCGTCGCGGGTCAAGATATAGGTGACGGCCAGGTCTAGGTTCCCCGGGAAGCCTTCGTCACCGTCCGGACTGACCAGCGTCAGGCGCACCGCAGGCCCGGCCTCGTGCACCACCGGCGCGCCCTGCCAGACCTGTTTGTCAAGCCCCCGGCGGCCGCCGTGCAGGGTGTTGGCGCCGTCGTTGGCCGCCAGCGGGTACTCCACTCCGTCCAGGGTGAAACGGGCGCCGCCGATCCGGTTGGCCACCCGCCCCGTAGTGCAGCCGAAGTAGGGGCTCTTGGCCTCATACTCGGCCAGGGAGTCGAAGCCCAGCACCACATCGCCCAGCGTACCCTGGCGATCCGGGAGCCAGAGCTCGGTGAGGGTGGCGCCGTAGGTGATCACGCGGGCGCGCACGCCGCCCGGCCCGTCGAGAGTGAAACGGGTGACGGCCTGGCCGTCACCCGTGGTGCCGAAGGAGTCCATGGACACGCCAGCCACGCTAGTCGCTCCCAGGTCAGAGGTGAGCAGGAGGCCCAACAGCACCACGCCGCAGGTGAACCGAACCACAGGATCATCTCCTTGCCGGCGAAGGGGCGCCGGACGGTCCCCTGGCCACCGGCCTTTGCTTGCGCGCCCGGTGGGGCCGTGCGTAAGATAGGCACACCCCGTGGAGGTACGCCATGATCGCGAAGTTCCGTCCGGCCCTGGCGGTGGCGCTGCTGGCCGCCCTGTGCAGTTGCAGCGGCAGTGGCCGCAGCGCGCGGCCGCAACTGGCCTATGTCACCAATGGAATTGCCTCGTTCTGGGTCATCGCCGACAAGGGCGCCCGGGCCGGCGCGCGGCAGTTCGACGCCGATGTCGATGTGCAGATGCCGGCGGAAGGCGTGGCGGATCAGAAGCGCATCGTCCAGGGTTTGCTGGCCCGGCATGTGGACGGCATTGCCATCAGCCCTATCGACCCCGACAACCAGACCGATCTGCTCAACGAAATTGCCGCGCAGACCGTCCTCATCACGCACGACTCCGATGCGCCCCGCAGCCAGCGTCGCTGCTTTGTCGGCATCGACAACTATGTCGCTGGCCGGGCCTGCGGCCAACTCGTCAAACAGGCCCTGCCCCAGGGCGGCCGCGTCATGCTGTTTGTCGGCCGGCTGGAGCAGCTCAACGCCCGCCATCGGCGGCAGGGGGTCATTGACGAACTGCTCGACCGACCCGCTGACCCCACCCGCCAGGACCCCAACAACGGCCCGTTGGCCGGCCCGCGCTACACGGTTCTGGACACGCGTACCGATCAGTTTGACTTCGCCAAGGCCAAGGCCCAGGTGGAGGACGCCATCGCCCGGTACCCGGACCTGGACGCGGTGGTCGGCCTGTTCGCCTACAATCCGCCCAAGTGCCTCGAAGCCGTCCGCGAAGCCGGCAAGGTCGGCCGCATTCAGGTCATCGGTTTCGACGAAGACGACGGCACACTGCAGGGCATCAAGGACGGCGCCGTGTACGGCACGGTGGTGCAGGACCCGTACCGTTACGGCTTCGAGTCTGTGCGCATCATGGCCGGGCTGGCGCGCGGCGACCAGTCGGTGCTGCCCCCGGGTGGCATCCTGCACATTCCGGCGCGCCAGATCACCGCTGCCAACGTCGACTCCTTCTGGACCGCCCTGCGGCAGCTGACCCAGTAGCGGCTCCCTGGTGGCGACCTTGACGCCGGCTGACACCGCCGGCAAACCGGCGGCGGCGGCCCCCCTGCTGCGTGCCGAAGGTGTCTGCCGCGCCTTTGCCGGCGTGCCCGCCCTCGACTGCGTCAACCTGCACCTGCACGCCGGCGAGGTACTGGCCGTGGTGGGCGAGAACGGGGCCGGCAAGTCGACGCTCATGCGCATCCTGGCCGGCATCCTGCGTCCCGACGCCGGGCAGCTCGAACTGGCCGGCCAGCGGGTCACGGTGGACTCGCCGCGAGCCGCGGCGCAGTTGGGCATTGCCCTGATCCACCAGGAACTGAACCTGTGCACTAACCTGAGCGTGGAAGCCAACCTGCTTCTGGGCCGCGAACCGGCGCGTTGGGGGTGGGTCGACCGCCAGCAGTTGCGCCGTCAAGCCCTCCCGGCCCTGGCTCGCGTCGGCCTGGACGTGGCGCCGCAGACCCGGGTTGGCGAGCTGTCGCTGGGGCGTCGGCAACTGGTCGAAGTCGCCCGGGCGCTGACCAGCCGCGCCCGCGTGCTGATCATGGACGAACCCACCTCCAGCCTGACGGCAGAGGAGACCGCCACCCTGTTCGCGGTGATCGCCGAACTGCGTCAGCAGCAGTTGGGCCTGATCTACATCTCGCATCGGCTCGGCGAGGTGCGCGCCGTGGCCGACCGCGTTACGGTGTTGCGCGATGGCCGCAATGCCGGTGAACTGGGACGCCACCAGATCAGCCACGACGCCATGGTCAGCCTGATGGTTGGCCGCGAGCTGGCCCGGCCAGACCGCCGCTCGCCGGTAGCCCCTGCGGGCCCGCCCGCGCTGGAAGTCGACGGGCTGGTGGTGGGCGACCGGTCGCCGGTGCCGCTGCACCTGCGCGTCGGCCGCGGCGAGATCGTCGGCCTGGCTGGCCTGGTGGGCGCCGGGCGCACCGAATTGCTGCAGACCCTGTTCGGCATCACCCCGGCGCGGGTGGGCCAGGTTCGACTGCATGGTCGCCCGCTGGCGCTGCGTTCGCCGGCCGTGGCCATTGCCGCTGGCCTGGCTCTGGTGCCCGAGGACCGCAAAGAACAGGGCCTGCTGCTGCCCCTGTCGGTGCAGCACAACATCTGCCTGCCCGGGCTGGCCCGGCACGGCCGTGTCGGCGGTTGGGTAGACCGGGCCCGCGAGCAGCGCGATGCCGAGGCCATGGCCGGGCGGCTACGCCTGCGTGCCCGGGGCCTGGGCCAGGCAACCCGCTTCCTGTCCGGTGGCAACCAGCAGAAGGTGGTGCTGGGCAAGTGGCTGGCACTGCAGCCCCAGGTGCTGTTGCTGGACGAACCGACGCGGGGTGTTGATGTGGGCGCCAAACGCGAGATCTACCAGCTCATCGAGACGTTGGCCGACCAGGGCATGGCGATCCTGTTCGCCAGTTCCGACCTGGAGGAGATCCTCCGCCTGGCGGACCGGGTGCTGGTCATGTGGCAGGGCCAGATCGCCGGCGAACTGGCGCGCGCCGCGGCCACTGAAGAAGGCATCATGCGACTGGCCACCGGCCGCCCCGCC
>CAITNQ010000336.1 GCA_903893785.1 uncultured Gemmatimonadota bacterium | reverse complement strand
CGCAGGCCGTGCGGCAGTTCTGGCTCGCCTGCGTGCGCTGGCTGGCATACGCGCCTCCCGGCGGCAGTCTGCGTGTGACTACGGACCGGTCCTCGTACCGTTCGGGCGAGCGGGTTACCTTCCAGGCTCAACTGCAAGATGACAACCCGGCTCTGGTTGAGGCTGCGGTATCGGTGTCGCTAGGGACCCCCCCGGGGGCGCTGTCGCTGCAGCCACAGGGCAATGGCCGGTACCAGGGCACCTGGCCGGACCTGCCGGCCGGTCTGTACTCTTTCGCGGCCCAAGCCACCCGCGGCGGTCAGCCGTTGGGCCAGGATCAGGGCCGTTTCGTCGTGGAGCCACGCACGGTGGAGTCGGCCGATCTGCGCGCTGACCCGGAGCAGCTGCGAGCGGTGGCGGCGGCCAGTGGCGGCCGCTCCCGGCCGTTGGCCGAATGGCGGGCCGTGCTGGCTGACCTGCCGTTACGGGCCCGGTTGCAGCGGCGGCAGGTCGACCTGCGGCTGTGGCCGTCGACAGTGCTGGTGGCCCTGATCGTGGTGCTCCTGTCGGCGGAGTGGCTGCTACGTCGCCGCTGGGGGTTGGTGTGACGGAGCGCGCGACACCTCGGCCCGCCCTGCGTGGCGCGCTCTGCCCGGCGTCTGGCCTGGCCTTTCTCGTAGTCCATCGGGGTTGTCATGCCTGACCTTACCCATCGCCCCCCTCCGCCCAGTCGCACCGGCCAGGTCGTCGGCCTGCTGCTGATCGGCTGTGGGCTATTCCTGCTCGTCAGCCTGGCCACCTACTCGCCCGGCGATTACCCCAACTCCAGCCGCGCCCCGGGGGACGTCGTCAACCGTGCCGGGAGGTTCGGCGCACAGGTCTCCAGCAGCGTCTATATCGGCATGGGGTACGCCGGTTACTTGCTGCCTCTCCTTTGTCTCCTGTGGGGCCTCAACCGCGTGGCCCGGCGCCCGGCTGCCGAGATGAAGACCCGCACCGTTGGTCTGCTCGGCATGGCGCTGGTCTATGCCTGCGCCGTCGGTCTGCCCATGTATTCGCGCCAGACCGCCTTCCAGTTGGGCGGTTGGCTGGCGGTGGAGAGCAGCCGGCTGTTCTTCGTTCCCTTTGCCGGTCGCATCGGTTCAGCCATCCTCCTGACAGCCCTCTTTCTGGCCGCCCTGGTGCTTACCGTCGACCTCCGTCTGGCGCCCTTGGCCGCGGCGTGGCGCGGCCTTCGCAGCGCCTTCGGCACTCGACCGCAGCCGGCCGTCAATGGCCAGGCGTCGTCACGGGCGCGGTCCGAAGCCGGCGACAGCGAGCCGGAAGAGGACGACTCGCCCGCGAGCCCGGCACCCCTGCGGGCCAAAGGCGGTTTTGGCGTTGAGGCCGCTGTTCGCGGAGTGCGGACACCCGCTGCCGAGGTGAACGAGCCCGCCGACCTTGCCGCAGACGATTCCGGCGACGACGAGCCCGAACTGCCGCTGGCCGACGACGACCCGCTCGCCGATGTGCTGGACGACGACGAGGCCGTGGAACCAGCCGCCAGGCCGTCCCCGGTGGTGCGTTCGGGTTCGTCATCAGCCACTGAAGACCGCCCGGCCAGACCGCGGCTGCGGGCCACCGGCAAGTACCGTCTGCCCTCGCCCGACTTGCTCGATCCCGTCCCTGCCAGCCAAGGCGAGGTGGATCGCGAAGCTCTGGTGGCGCGGGCGCGGATGCTGGAAGACGCGATGCGCAATTTCGACGTCGGCGGGCGGGTGGTGGAAGTAGGCCCCGGTCCGGTGGTGACGCGCTACGAGGTGGAACCGGCGGCGGGCGTCAAGGTCAACCGCATCGTTACCCTGGCCGACGACCTGGCCCGCATCATGAGCGCCACCGGCATCAGGATCCAGGCGCCGGTGCCCGGCAAGTCCGTCGTCGGCGTCGAGATTGCCAACCCCAAGCGCGAGACGGTGTACCTGCGCGAGATCCTCGAGTCCAGAGCCTTCCGGCAGGCGGAATCACGCCTCACCATGGCCCTGGGCAAGACCATCTCGGGCGAACCTTATGTGGCCGATCTGACCCGCATGCCCCATCTGCTGGTGGCCGGGGCGACCGGATCGGGCAAGAGCGTCTGCATCAACAGCTTGATCTGCAGCCTGCTGGTCAAGGCCACGCCTGACGAGGTACGGCTGCTGATGGTCGATCCGAAGGTGGTCGAGTTGACCATGTACGCCGACATCCCCCACCTGCTGACGCCGGTGATCACCGAACCCAAGCGCGCCTCGGAAGCGCTCAAGTGGGCGGTGGCCGAGATGGAGGTCCGGTACCAGAAACTGGCCAAGCTGGGGGTACGCAATCTGGCCGACTACAACCGTAAGTTGGAGCGATTGCACGCCCAGATCGACCCCGAGGGCGCGCAGCCGGAGAACCCCATCCCTTACGTGGTCGTCGTCATCGACGAGTTCGCCGACTTGATGTTGACGGCGCCCGCCGACGTCGAGACATCTCTGATGAGCCTGGCCCAGAAATCACGCGCCGTCGGTATCCACATCATCCTGGCCACGCAGCGGCCGTCGGTGAACGTCATCACCGGCGTGATCAAGGCCAATTTCCCCTCGCGCATCGCTTTTCAGGTCGCCTCGAAGATCGACTCGCGCACCATTCTGGACATGAATGGCGCCGAGCGCCTGCTGGGGCGGGGCGACATGCTGTTCCTGCCCGGCGGTCAGGGCGAACCCGTCCGTGTCCACGGCGCCTACGTTTCCGGCGAGGAAACCGAGCGTCTGGTCGAGGTCATCAAAGCCAACCGCTACACCGCCAGCCAGGTTGCGGTGTTCAGTGATCATGGGGATATTAACTCACCCCGCGAGTCGCAGGATGAACTTTTCGATCAGGCCGTGCGTCTGGTAGTCGACCACCAGCAGGCCTCCACTTCATTCCTGCAACGCCGCATGAAGGTCGGTTACTCCCGCGCCGCCCGGCTCATGGACCAACTGCAGAACGCCGGGATCGTCGGGCCTGCTGACGGCGCCAAACCCCGCGAGATCCTGATCACCGCCGAGGACCTGGCCGATGATGACTCGGCCGGTTGAAGGGATTGCCATGGAGCGCCACCGGAACGCGCGCGGCCCGCAGATGGCCCGGCGTTGGCGGGTCGGGTGGTGGCTGCTTCTGGGGTTGTTGGCCGCCGTCCGGGCCCCCGCCGCGCCGGCGCCCGCCATCACCGGGGCCGCTGTCATGCAGATGGCCCAGGCTCGCTTGGCGCGGTGCCGCACGGTCAGTTCCAGCTTCGAGAAGCGCTTCTACTGGGCTGCCCTGGACCGGACCACGACGTACCGCGGCAAGCTGTTCCTGCGGCGGCCCGACTGCTTCCGGGTCGAGGTGGACGACGGCAGCCTGATCGTCGCCGACGGCGCCGCTGTGTGGGTCTACAACCGCCGCAATGGGCAGGCCGTCGCCAATCCCTATCACGGCGAGGTTCTCACCCCTTGGGACATTCTGGCCGACTTCCAGAGTACCCAGGTGCCCGACGCGGTCGAGACCACTGTGCTCGGCGGGCGCGCCTGCCATCTGTTGACGCTGGTGCCGCGTCAGGGCGACGGCTCCCTGGTGCGCACGCGCGTCTGGATCGGCCAGCGGGATTCGCTGCTGCTGCAGGTCGAGCAGGTGGACGCCAACGACGATGTCACCACCTACGTTCTGAAAGACCACCGGGCCAACGCGGTCCTCAACGACCGCCTGTTCCGTTTCGTGCCCCCGGCGGGCACCCAGATCATCGACCGCCGCCAAAGCCCCGGGGAGCCCGAGTGACTCGTCGATTCCATCGGCTCCTGCCGTTCCTGCTGCCGATCTGCCTGTTGCTGGCGGCCGCGCCCGCGCCTGCGCGGCCGACCACGTCGGTTCCCGTGTGGGTCTACCTGGGCGACAAACCCGATGGCCGCGGCGGCCGTTTGCCCTGGAGCAGACCCGTCCAGGGGCAGCCGGTAGCGGCGTACAGTCTCGCCGTTGATGCGGACTATGTCGCCCGCGTCGCTCAGGTCAGCGGCCCCGTGCGCACGGTCTCGCGCTGGCTCAACGCGGTCTCGGTCGAGGCTGATCCGCCGACCCAGGAAGCCCTCCGACAGCTACCCTTCGTCATCGGCGTCGAACCTGTCGGCCGTCGCGCGGCTGCGCCCCGCATCGTGCCGCTGCCGGCCCCCGCGCCGCCGCCCGCGGGCCCGAAGGGCAAGGCGGGCGCGCTCTCGCCGGTGGATTACGGTGTGGCCGCGCCGCAGCTGCAGCAGATCCGTGTGGATGGCTTGCACCAACTGGGGTACGAGGGCCAGGGCATTCGCATTGCCGTCCTCGACGACGGCTTCCATACGCGCCATCGCTGTTTCGGTCAGCTGCGCGTGGTCGCCACGCGGGATTTCATCAACAACGACGACGATGTCACCGACCAGACGCAGCAGCCGGTGACCGGCGACGAGACCCGAACCGACCAGAACCTCCACGGCGCCCAGGTGTTGTCTCTGCTCGCCGGCGACGATCCGGGACGCTTCTACGGCGTGGCCCCCCGCGCCGAGTACCTGCTGGCCAAGACCGAAATCAGTGCCACCGAAATGCCGTCCGAGGAAGATCGTTGGGTCGCCGGTTTGGAGTGGGCTGACAGCCTGGGCGCCCGGGTGGTCAGCAGTTCTCTGGGGTACAACCTGTGGGATGATGGCACCGGGTACACGCTGGCGCAGATGGATGGCGCCACGGCAGTCACCACCGTGGCGGCCGAGATCGCCGTCGCCCGGGGCTTGGTGGTGGTAGTCGCGGCGGGCAACGAAGGCGGCAATTCCTGGGGGCATGTCACCGCTCCGGCGGACGGCCCCGGCGTCATCAGTGTCGGCTCCGTCGACATTCCCAGCGCCGGACTGCGCCAGCCCCTGCTGGCGTACAACAGCTCACGGGGGCCCACGGCCGACGGCCGCATCAAGCCCGACGTCGTCGCGCCCGGCCAGGGGGTGGTGGTGGCCGACATTCGCGGTGGCGATTACCAGCGCGGCAGTGGCACCTCCTTTGCCACCCCGCTGGCGGCAGGCGCGTGTGCCCTGCTGCTTGAGGCCCACCCCGACTGGACACCGCGTCAGGTGCAGGCGGCCCTGCAGCAAACCGCCTTGGACCTGGGTCCGGCTGGCCCTGACACGGCCTATGGTTGGGGGCAGGTGGATGCCCTGGCCGCCAGTGGTCTGCAGCGGCCCGTGCCCGAGGAAACCTGGGCTGGGCCGCCGTATCCCAACCCGGTCCAGGGCGGTGTGGTCTATTTCCCGCTCGGTTTGGTCAACGATACGACCGTCGACCTGCGGGTCTATGAGGTTTCGGGTGCCCTGGTGTACCACGGGCACTGGTCCCTGGGCGCCGGGGTGTATGCAGGCCCTGAGCAGGCGCCTCAGTGGGATCTGGCGGCGCAGGAAGCCAGCCGCGGCCAGCGCCTTGCCAACGGCGTGCTGCTGTATTGCCTGACGGCCGGTTCGCTTGAGCAGCGGGGCCGCCTCGCCCTGGTGCGATCGCTTCACTGAACCGCGGCGGCCGCAGCCGGAACCATCCGGCGGCAGCCCGGCGGTCCTTACCTGAAGGAGTGACGAGACATGGCTCTGGAAGACACCTTGCGCAGCTGCCAGGAACGGTTGGAGCTGCTGCGGGGGTATCTTTGACATCGAAGGCAAACGCGGGGCCCTGGCGGGCCTCGAGGCGCGCATGGCGCGCAGTGACTTCTGGGATGACCGGCCAGCTGCCGAGGAGGCTTCGCGGCAGGCGCGCCGCCTGCGCGATACCATTGGCAACTGGGAGCAGCTGAGGCAGCGGGTCGAGGACCTGGCTGAGCTGCGCCACATGGCCGTCGAAGAAGGCGATGCGGCGACCATGGCTGAGCTGGAGGGGGACGGCGAGGCGTTGGCAGTGCAGGTCGCCGACCTCGAGTTCCGCACCATGCTCAGCGACGAAGACGACCCCAAGAGCGCCATCCTGGTCATTCATTCGGGCGCCGGTGGGACCGAGGCCGCTGACTGGGCCGAGATGCTCATGCGCATGTACGTGCGCTGGTCCGAGCGCAATGGCTTCGCCTGCGAGATGATGGACCTGCAGCCCGGCGACGAAGCCGGGGTCAAGGGGGCCACCATCGAGATCAAGGGCGACTATGCCTACGGCTACCTCAAGGCCGAGGCCGGCGTCCACCGTCTGGTCCGCATCTCGCCCTTTGACTCCAACGCCCGACGCCACACCTCGTTCGCTTCGGTGTTCGTCTACCCGGAGGTGGACGAGAAACTCGAGGTCGAACTGCAGGAGGAAGACCTCAAGATCGACGTGTACCGTTCCGGCGGTGCCGGCGGCCAGCACGTGAACAAAACCTCGTCGGCCGTGCGCATCACCCACCTGCCGACCGGCATCGTGGTCCAGTGCCAGAACGAACGCTCGCAGTTCAAGAACAAGTCGACGGCGCTGAAGGTGCTCGCGGCGCGGGTGTACCAGTACCACAAGCAGGAAGAGCAGAAGAAGCTCGAGGTCGTCGAGAGCACCAAGAAGAGCATCGAGTTCGGTAGCCAGATCCGCTCGTATGTGTTCCACCCCTATAACCTGGTCAAGGACCACCGCACGGACTTCGAGACCGCCAATGTGCAGGCGGTGATGGACGGCGACATCGGCGGCTTCATCAAAGCATACCTGACCCAGGCGCAGACCCGCTGATGGCGGCCTACGAACTCTTCGTGGCCCGCCGGTACCTGGGCTCACGCCGCAAGCCCGGGTTCATCTCGCTGGTTACGTATATGGCCGTAGGCGGCGTGGTGCTAGGTGTAGCCGCGCTGGTCATCGTGCTGTCGGTGACCAACGGTTTCTCCGGCGAGGTCGAGAACCGTCTTGTCGGCATGAACGCTCACGTTCTGGTGCGCCGGCTCGACGGCGATCCCATCACCGATTGGCGGGCCCTGCAGCAGCAGCTGGCCCAGCATCCGGGCGTGGTCGCCACGGCGCCGGTGATCGACAGCAAGGTCGTCATTGCCTCCAAACCCGACCTCCGCATGGACGGTATCGTCCTGTGGGGTGTCGACCCGGCCAACTTCGGCCAGGTTTCGGACCTGCCCCGGCACCTGGCCGGAGCAGCCGGCGGGGGTATTGCCCTGGGAACTCAGCCGGGCCAGCGCTATCCGGGCATCATCCTGGGCCAGCAACTGGCCAACCGTCTGCGGGTGGGGCCCGGCTCCGAAGTGCTGCTGGTCACCCTGCGCAACTTGGATTTGCAGGGAGCCGTGGCCGATATGGCCTTCTCGCCCCGAACCTGGACGTTCCTGGTGACGGATACCTTCGAGAGCGGCATGTACCAGTACGATGACAACATCGCCTTCGTGGGCCTGGCGGACGCCCAGCGGGTTCTCGGTCTGGGCGACGGCGTCAGCGACCTGCACCTGCGGGTCGACGGCATCTACCGCGCAGCGGCTATCCGCGCCGAGTTGGAGAGCGAACTCGGGTTCCCCTACAGCGTGCGCGACTGGGGCCAGCTCTTCCCCGAGTTCTTCCACTGGATCGACCTGGAGAAGAAGGCCATCTTCCTCGCCCTCAGCCTCATCATCCTGGTCGCCTCGTTCAACATCATGTCGATCTTGTCCATGTCGGTGACCATCAAGACCGCCGAGATCGGCATCCTGCGCGCCATGGGGAGTACCTCGGCCAGCGTGGCCCGTATCTTCACCCTGCAGGGATTGGCCATCGGCGTTGGCGGCACTATCGTCGGCTGCCTGGTGGGTCTGGCGGTGTGCCTGGCGCAGCAGCACTTCCACCTCATCTCCATCCCCGGCGAGGTGTACCTGATCAACTCCCTGCCCGTAGACATGCGCCTGCTCGATTTCGTCCTTGTCTCCGGCGTCAGCCTGTTGATCTGCCTGGTGACCTCCATCTACCCGTCGCGTCGGGCGGCGGCTTTGCTGCCGGTGGACGCGATCCGGTATATTAGCTGAACAGGAGGCACGGCCGGGTGAGCGATCGGGGTGAGGTGGTGCTGCGGGCCGAGAAGCTGTGCAAGGTGTACCCGTCGCAAGGGGGGGATCTGGAGATCTTGCGTGGGGTCGACCTGTTGGTCCACCGCGGCGAGTTGATCTCCATCATGGGGGCATCCGGAGTCGGCAAGAGCACCCTGCTGAACCTGCTCGGCACGCTTGACCAGCCCACGGCCGGCCGATTGTGGATTCACGACACCGATGTGCTGGCCCTGCCCGCCGACCGACTGGCCGAGTTCCGCAACCGCCATCTTGGGTTCGTGTTCCAGGTACACCACCTCCTGCCCGAGTTCAGTGCCCTGGAAAACGTCATGATGCCGGCTCTGATCGGCCGGCGGCGGGGGACCGAAGTCGAGCGTCGTGCGACCGACCTGCTGGTCCGCGTCGGGCTGGAAGATCGCCTCCACCACCGACCAGGCGAGCTCTCCGGGGGCGAGTGCCAGCGGGTTGCCATGGTGCGGGCCCTGGTGCTGCAGCCGCAGGTGGTCCTGGCCGACGAGCCCTCGGGCAACCTGGACGAAGACACGAGCGCCCGCATGCATGCGCTGATTCGCTCCCTGGCGCGCGACTTCGACCAGGCGTTTGTCATTATGACCCACGACCGCGCCCTGGCCGAGAGCGCGGATCGCATGGGGCGGTTGGAGGCCGGACGCCTGCATTTCCCGACCGACAGTCGTCCCGGGGAGTCGCCATGAAGTGCGAAGCGTGCCGCAAGCAGGAGGCGTCGGTCGCCTTCACCCACATTGTCGAGAACCAGAAACAGACCCTGCACCTGTGCCCCGCCTGCATCGCAGCCCGCCAGGCCGGCAGTGTCGACGCGGCTGCGCCTCCGTCAGATGCCGCGGCTGCCGGCGAGAACCCGGTGGAGGGCAGCGGCCGCGCTGACGCGGCCGCCGTGGCGCGCTGTCCTCACTGCGGCATGTCCTACGATGAGTTCCGTAAAGGCGGGCGGTTCGGCTGTCCGACCTGCTACGAGGCCTTTGAACGCCAACTCGACCGCCTGATGAAGCGCATCCACGGCGCCACGGTACACCGCGGCAAGGGCCTGCCGCCGCCGCGGCCACAGCCCCAGGTCACCGAAGACCTGACCGAGCTGCGTCGTCAGCTAGCCGCTGCCGTGGCTGCCGAAGCCTACGAGCGAGCGGCAGAGATCCGCGACCGGATCCGGGCGTACCAGCGCCGGTCCGCCGCCGGCACGGCAGGCTGACGCCGGCATGCGCCCGACCGAGTTTGCCCAGCGCGTGGCCGCCTGGCTGGCCGGTACTGACGACGAGCAGGGCATCATTGTCAGTTGCCGCGCGCGGTTGGCGCGCAATCTCGCCGCCATGCCCTTTGGCCCGCGGGCTACTGACGCCGACCGCCGCCTGGTGGTCGAGCAGGTGCTGGGAGCCGCCCGCGACAGCTCCCGTCTGCGCGGGGCGCTCTACTTCGACCTGTCGCTGCTCGATGCCACCGAGCGCCGGCTGCTGGTCGAGCGCCACCTAGTCAGCCCGACGCTGGCCGATGCCGAGGGCCAGCGCGGCGTCCTCTTCAACCCCGACGAAGTTCTGAGCGTCATGGTCAATGAGGAGGATCACCTGAGGCTGCAAGCCATCCTGCCGGGCTTGCGGCCTGAAGATGCCTGGTTCCAGGTCAGCGCCCTGGACGACGAGTTGGGCGCCGGCCTGGCCTACGCCCACTCGCCCCGCTGGGGCTATCTGACCGCCTGCCCGACCAATACCGGCACCGGTCTGCGCGTGTCGGTACTCATGCACCTGCCCGGCCTGGTGTTGACCGAGCAGATCGAGAAGGTCCTGCGCGGGCTGGCCCAGATGTCCTGCGCCGTGCGCGGCTTCTACGGCGAAGGGTCCAACGCCCTGGGCAACCTGTTCCAGGTCTCCAACCAGACCACCCTTGGCACCTCTGAACCCGAGGTGGTGGCTGAACTGCTGCGCATCACCCGGTTGCTGGTCACCAGCGAGCGCGAAGCGCAGCAGGTGCTGCTCACCGAAGCGCGTTCGCAGGTGGAGGACAAGGTCTGGCGCGCCTTCGGTCTGCTGTCACACGCGCGCGTCCTCAGCAGCCAGGAGTTCATGAACCTCCTGTCGGCGCTGCGCCTCGGTTTCAGTCTGTCGCTTATCGACACCCTTCCCACCGGCTTCATGAACCATCTGATGCTCGTCACCCAGCCTTCTCACCTGCAGGCTCAGGCCGATGCTGAGTTGTCCAGCGACGAGCGCGATGTCCGCCGGGCCGCCCTGGTGCGCCAGCGCATTGCCGAGGTCCTGGGCCGCACCTGAAGGCCCTCCCGGCCGCTGTGGCAGATGCGGTTACCTTGACAAGGCCGGGCGGCCATGGTAGTTTCTCAGCGTTCCTGAAGTCCATGAAAATGTTGGACATTTGTGCGTCACCGCACTGCAGCCGGCGCGTCT
This sequence comes from uncultured Gemmatimonadota bacterium, assembly GCA_903893785.1. Lineage (GTDB taxonomy): Bacteria > Latescibacterota > UBA2968 > UBA8231 > UBA8231 > CAITNQ01. Next base: position 19,731 of record CAITNQ010000336.1, on the reverse strand, counting down.
GTGCGGCCTTCGGCCGCCGCGCCGGCTCACGTTTCTGGGGCGTGCATTCCGGGTACCCATGGTCCTGTCGGGCCACGGGCGCGGGTTACGGGGAGGTTCTCGCATGAACAACATGTTCACCGATGGCGTCAAACGGGTCATGGCACTGGCGCGGGAGGAATCGGCTCGCCTTGGCCACAACTACATCGGCACCGAGCACCTGCTCCTGGGCATCATCAAAGACGGCAAAGGCAAGGCCGTCACCATCCTGACCAACCTGGGCCTCAACCTGGAGACCGTGAAGCAATCGATCGAGGACTATGTGGCCACCTCCGGTGGCACCATGACCATCGGCGAGGTGCCCTTCACGCCCCGGGCCAAGCAGATCCTTGAGGTGGCCGCGGCCGAGGCCAAGGAGATGAAGACCCAGTTCGTCGACGTGGAGCATCTGCTGCTGGCGCTGCTGAAGGACAAAGAAGGCGTCGCCGCGCAGATCCTGTCGGCTTTCGGCGTTGATTACAAAGGGGCCTACGAGGAAGCCGTGGCAGTGATCGAGGGCAAGCCCTCGGGCCGCAAAGAGAAAGGCAAGAAGAGCAAGACGCCTTTCCTGGATCACTTTGGCCGCGACCTGACGCAGTTGGCGCGCGAAGGCAAACTGGACCCTGTTATCGGTCGTCAGAAGGAGATCGAGCGGGTCACGCAGATCCTCAGTCGCCGCAAGAAAAACAACCCCATCCTGATCGGCGATCCGGGCGTCGGCAAGACCGCCATTGTCGAGGGGCTGGCGCAGCGGGTCATCGAGAAGCGCGTGCCCCAGATTCTTCTCGACAAGCGCCTGGTAACGCTGGACATGGGTGGCGTGGTGGCCGGGACCAAGTACCGCGGGCAGTTCGAGGAGCGCATCAAGGCCGTCATGAACGAGCTCCAGCAGAATCCCGAGGTCATCATCTTCATCGACGAGCTTCACACCATCGTCGGTGCCGGCAGCGCCGAGGGCACCCTCGACGCCTCGAACATGTTCAAGCCAGCCCTGGCGCGCGGTGAGCTGCAGTGCATCGGCGCCACCACCCTCGACGAGTACCGCAAGCACATCGAGAAAGACGGCGCCCTGGAGCGGCGGTTCCAAACCATCATGGTTGATCCGCCGTCGGCCGAAGATACGGTCGCCATCGTCCGTGGTCTCCGGTCTTCGTACGAAGCCCACCACCATGTCCACTATTCGGACGAGGTCATCGCCTACGCGGTGCGCCAGGCGGATCGCTACATCAGCGACCGCTACCTGCCCGACAAGGCCATTGACGTCATCGACGAAACGGGCTCGCGGGTACACCTGTCACGTCTGAGTCCGCCGGACGAGATTGGCCGTCTGGAGGCGGAGATCCAGGAGCTCAACCGCAAGAAGAACGAAGCCGCCGAGCGCCAGGATTTCGAAGAGGCCGCCCGCCTGCGCGATGAAGCCCTCAACCTGAACGAGGCCCTGCAGCAGCGACGCCGCGGTTGGGAAGAGCAGGTTCGGGACGAGGTGGTCGAGGTGACGGAAGACGATATTGCCGCCGTCATCTCCAGCATGACCGGGATCCCCATCTCGCGCCTGGCCAAGACCGAGACCGAGCGCCTTCTCGACATGGAGGCTGAGCTCCGCCGCAAAGTCATTGGCCAGGACCAGGCCGTGGCCACCATGGCGCGCGCCATCCGCCGCAGCCGCGCCGGTCTGCAGGACCCCAAGCGCCCGATCGGGTCCTTCATCTTCCTCGGTCCCACGGGCGTCGGCAAGACCTACCTGGCAGCCAAGCTGGCCGAGTTCCTGTTCGACGACGAAACCGCCATGATCACCGTGGACATGTCCGAGTACATGGAGAAGTTCGCGGTGTCGCGCCTGATCGGCGCCCCCCCGGGTTATGTGGGCTTTGACGAGGGCGGGCAGCTGACCGAGAAGGTGCGACGGCGGCCCTATTCGGTGGTCCTGCTCGACGAGATCGAGAAAGCCCACCCGGATGTGTTCAACATCCTGCTGCAGATTCTCGACGAAGGCCGCCTGACCGACAGCACCGGGCGCAAGGTCGACTTCCGCAACACGGTGCTGATCATGACCTCCAATGTGGGCAGCCGCGAGGTGGGGACCGGCGGCGTGCTTGGGTTCCAGCGCGCCGATTCCGAGACCCAGCACGAGCAGATGGAGGGCAAGATTCGCGAAGCCCTGAAGAAGACCTTCAACCCGGAGTTCCTCAACCGCGTTGACGACACGGTGATCTTCCACCAGTTGGGCAAAGAGGAGATCGCCCAGATCGTGGATATCACCTTGGTGGAGTTCCAGCGACGCCTCGAGAACCAGGGCATCCGGGCGCGCGTGACACCCAGTGCCAAAGCCCTTATGGCCGAGCGGGGCTTCGACCAGGCGTTCGGGGCCCGGTACCTGAAACGCACCATCCAGAAACTTCTCGAAGACCCCCTGGCCGAGGAAATCCTCCAGGGCCATTTCGGGCCGGGCAGTCGCATCCGCGTAACTAAGAAGGGCGACGTCCTGGTCTTCGACGACGAGCGTGAGTCAGGGGAGACGGTGGAGGAGCGGAAACGGGAAACCACCGGCTGAGTTGAGTCGTCTGCATGCTGCTGGCTGCGGCCGCCTTACCGCTCCGGTAGGGCGGCCCTTTCCCTGTCTATACGGCGACGGGTCACGGCACCGCGCCGCGGGAGGTACCATGAACGGCACGAATGCCCACCGCGCGGGCGAGGCCGCACGGACTCTGGCTGCGATCTGCCTGTTGCTGCTCGCCTTCGCGGCGGGAGCTCAGCAGCAGGTTGTCGAGGTGGAGGTCCAGGGGAAGCTCCGCAAGGTCTCCGAGTCGCTGGTGCGTACCACCGTGGGCCTTAAGCCGGGCGTGGAACTGTCGCAGGACATCGTGCAGCAGGCAGTGCACGATCTCCAGGCGCTCAACGTCTTCTCGGACATCCAGATCTACGGTCAGCCGGTCACCGGTGGCGTCAAGGTCACCATCGTTGTCGAGGAGTCGCCGACTCTGGCCGGTCTGCGGTTCAAGGGGCAGCGGGACCTGAAGGAGAAGGAGCTCAAGGACGCCGTGGCCCTGGTTGCCGGCCAGGTGGTGGCGGCCAAAGATGTCGTCCGCGGCGAACAGAAGATCCTCGACAAGTGCCGCGAGAAGGGGTATCTGCGGGCAGAAGTCAAAGGCAAGCTGTTCCCCTCGGATGAAGAAGGTAAGGTGTACCTGGAGTACGAGATCTCCGAGGGCGACAAGGTCAAGATCAAGGACGTGCGGGTCAGCGTCCATCTCCCCGACGGCCGCATCATTGACCAGCCGGCCGTTCGCTACAGCGCCCGGCGTCCTGGCAGCCGCCCGATCGACGCCAACTCCCTGGATGTCGGCCAACTCAAGGCGCAGATGACCACCAAGGAGAAGCGTTGGTGGCGTCGCGGCGAGTTCAAGGAAGACACCTACACCGAGGACAAGGACAAGGTCCTCGCGTTCTGCCGCACCAGAGGCTACCAGCAGGCCGCCATCGCGCGCGACACGGTGTATTACGACGAGAGTCGGAAGAATCTGTATGTCGACCTGCAGATCGACGCCGGCGCCCAGCACCGTTTCGGCACCGCCAGCTGGTCGGGTAACACCCTTTTCCCCGGCGCCGAGTTGGCTCATCGCCTGGAACTGCGCCCCGGCGACCTGTGCCGGTTCTCGTCGGCTGAATTGGCGGACCAGGTGCGCGCCGCGTACCTCGAGAAGGGGTACCTGGACACGCGGATCGTCCCTGAGGAGAGCCTGCAGGGCGACACGGTTAACGTTGCCTTCACTGTTTTCGAAGGCAAACCCTGGACCATCCGGCGCATCGAGATTGCCGGCAACACCAAGACCCGCGATCGCGTCATCCGCCGCGAGATCGAGGTGCGCCCTGGCGACACCTACCAGCAGAGCATGCTGCAGGAGAGCCAGCGACGCATCTCCATGCTCAATTTCTTCAAAGACGTGCAGATCTTACCGCAGTACAGCCCGGTTGAGGAGGATCGCTACGTCGATCTGACCTTCCAGGTCGACGAGAAACCCACTGGCCAGGCTTCCATGGGCGCCGGGTACAGCGACCGCGACAAGCTGGTGGGCCAGCTCGGACTGCAGATCCCCAACTTCCGCGGTCTGGGTCAGAGCCTGGACTTCAGTTGGGAGTTCGGCACCCAACGGGAGCAGTTCTTGGTCGGCTTCACCGAGCCGTGGCTCCTGGACACTCCTACCAGTCTGTCGGCCCGGGTGTACACGCTCAATCAGCAGTATTACAGCTACTACGACTACCAGCGGAATGCCGTCAACCTCAACATCGGTCGCCGCCTGAAGAAGCCCTCGTACTCGCGCCTGTCGTTGGGGTACCGCCTGGAAACGACCCATTACAGCAACTTCGACAGCACCTACGCTACGCTCAAGAACGACAGTCGCTACGCCCCCCGGACAACCAGCTCCTTTGACCTGACCTACTCGCGCGATACCCGCGACCTGGCCCAGTTCCCCACGCGTGGCACGCTGTTGAGCTACACGCCGGAATTGGCCACTTCCATGATCGCGGGCGACGTGGACTTCCATCGCCATGCGTTGAGCTTCAACTACTACCATCGCAGCTGGTGGAAGTTCGTCTTCAGCGCCGAAACCAAAGCCGCCATCGTCAACGGCTTCAGCCACTATGACAACGCCAACATTCCCTGGTACGAACGCTTCACTCCCGGCGGCGTGGACTGGTGGGACGGCCAGGTCCGCGGTTACCCGGACCAGTCCCTCGGCCCCCGCATAAGCGGCGTCCCCGTGGGCGGCAAGTCCATGTTGGTGCTCAACTTCGAGTACCGGGTGCCGCTGGCCGAGGACCAGGTCTACGGTCTGCTGTTCATGGATGCAGGCAACTCCTGGAAGCACCTGACCGGCCTGAACCCGACGGATCTCCGGCGTTCGGCCGGGTTCGGCTTCCGGCTGATCACCCCCATGCTCGGGACCATCGGTTTTGACTTCGGCTATGGTTTCGACCGCAAGAAGGTTGATGGCACCGCGGCCGGGTGGGTGACCCACTTCCAGTTCGGGCCGCGCTTCTATTGATCGACCTTCCCCCAACATTTACCGCGCGTTATATTTAGGAGCTTCGTGCCAGCCGCGGGCCGGGGGCCTCACCTGCCGCTCCCGGTCGCCGGCCGCCCATAGCCGGGCGTGGGCTCATCCGCGCACCCGCCAGGCCCTCCATCCCCGACCATGAGGACCCAGAATGAAGAAAATCATCCTGCCCCTGCTGGCAGCCGGCCTGTTGGGTTCGGCCACCATGGCTGCTGCCGAGCTCAAACTGGGGTACATCGACTCCGAGGTGCTCAAAGAGCGCCTGCCTGACTTCAAGAACGCGCAGCAGACCCTGGACCAGCTGCGCCAGGACTTCGAGCGCGAGGCCAAGGACCGCGAGGCCAAACTGCAGAAGCTGCAGGAGGACTTCCGCAAGCAGGAACTGCTGATGAGCGAAGCCCGCAAAGCCGAGTTGCAGGCAGATTTCGACGAGAAGGTCAAAGCCCTGCAGGACTTCACGCAGCAGAAGTTCGGCCAGGACGGCGAGTTGATGAAGAAGAACCTGGAGCTGTCGGCGCCCATTTTCACCAAGATTAACGAGGTCTTGGCGCAGTTGGCCAAGGAAGAGGGCTACGACTTCATTTTCGACTCCGCGGCTCCGGGCACGGGTATCGTGTTTGCCCAGGACAAGCACAACGTTACCGAGAAGGTCCTGGCCCGCTTGCAGGAAGCGCGTGACAAGGCTGAGAAGGGCCAGACGCCGTCGACCTCGACGGGCGGCTCAACGGGCACGTTGCGGCCGCGCTGACGCCGCCGCGCCGGACTGGCGGATGCATTTCGCGCCCCGGGGCTCGCCCCGCGGGCGCGATTCTTTTCCCCGTTGGCGCCAGGATTCGCCGGAGGCGCTGATCCGCCTTTTGCGCCGGTCCTCTCGGGGGGCGCCGCAAGCGGGTCCGGCCAACGCCGGTTGGCGCGGGGGCCATGCCCGAGTGCCGCTCTGCTCACGGGGCGCTGGCACGCACCACGGGCCCCGGACGCGCTCCGGCGTCCCGCCGAGGCACACCCCGCCACTTCCCCTGCCGTGCCCCCCGGACGGCGCGCCGATCTCTGCCGGGGCCAGCCACCTGCCACGATCACGGGCGGTGCCTCCATCGCGGCCGTGCCGGTGGTCTGCACGCCGCGGCTGCGGGTGGCGTCGGGGGCCAGCACGCCCGCGGTCTCTGCCGGGGCCAGCCACCTGCCACGATCACGGGCGGTGCCTTCATCGCGGCCGTGCCGGTGGTCTGCACGCCGCGGCTGCGTGTGGCGTCGGGGAACGGCCTGCCCGCCGGCTTATCCCTGTCCGGGGCCAGCCACCTGCCACGATCGCGGGCGGTGCCTCCATCGCGGCCGTGCCGGTGGTCTGCACACTGTGGCTGCGTGTGGCGCCGGGGGCCAGCACGCCCGTCGATCCCTGCCGGCGCCGGCCGTCGGTTCCCGATGTCGCCCCGGCCGGTGTCGGTATCGGCGTCCCCGCTCGGGGTCTGGGGGCCGCGCCAACAGAAACGGCGCCCGACCTTGGCAGGCCGGACGCCGTTCCACGGCTCACTGAACCCCTGCGCGCTCTACTTCAGCAGGGTCATGCGCTGGACCTGACTCCAGTTGGGGGCCGTCAGGCGGCAGAAGTAGACACCTGATCCGACCGGTCGGCCGGCCTGATCAAGCCCGTCCCATGTGGCGGAATAGAAGCCGGCCGGTTGCGCTGCCTCGTGCACCAGCGTCCGGACTCGTTGCCCGAGCAGATCGAACACCGCCACGTCCACCGCGCCGGTCTCGGCCAGACCAAACTCGATCGTGGTCGACGGGTTGAACGGGTTCGGGTAGTTGGCCCGCAGGTAGGAAACCTGAGGCAGCAAGACCGTGTTACCCAACCTTTCCACCCGGCTCACCTGCGCTCCCGAGCGCGCCAGCAGGGCTTCGCTGACGGCGAACCGGGCGTCGCTAGCCAGACCCACGGCCCGGAAACTCAGTTCGGCCAGCAGTCCATTGCCGGCAACGGTAGCGCCCGCGGTGCTGCCGCCGCCCAGGGTGATCTCGCCTGGCCGCTGCGTCAGCACCTGGAACAGTGGTGTGGCACCACCCGTGCTGAGCAGCGCCGGATCGCCTGCCTCAGCATGGACGAACTCGACCGCTGCAGGGTTATAGGTGAGCACCAGGCCAAAGGCTCGGATCGCCGGCAGCGCCTCGCCCGATACGCGCAACGTCACCTTGCCGCCGTCTTTGGGCAGACCCCCAAGGGCCTCCAGGCGTACGCCTGTCCGCGGTTCCACCGCCACCGAAGTCCGGCCGCTCTTGCCGCTGGCAGAACGCCCGAAGTTGTCCACGAACATGAAGAAGTCAGAGAAGTCGACGCTGCCGCCGCCGTCCAGGTCGTACACTGCCAAGGCCCCCGCAGCGGGCTGACCAAAGACGTCGACAAACATGAAGAAGTCGGTGAAGTCGACCGTGCCGCTGCCGTCGAAGTCACCCGGCAGGGCCACCACCTGGCGGGCTGTGTACGCCTGCGCCGCCGAGTATGCGCCAACCTGCGTGCCTTCCACCGCCCTGACGCGCCAGTAGTACGTGTTGCCCTCGTTCAGCACGCGCGTCAGCACCCAACTGGTTTGGCTGCCGCTGCCTTGGGCCAGGCCGGCCACCGACGCCGTGACATTGCTGAAGTCTTCCGCCGTCGAGACCTGGATGGTGTAGGTGATCGTGGCCCCGGCGGCGATGGGCGTCGAGTTATCGAACTTGAGCGTGGGCTGCAGATGGTTGGTCGCGTCCACCTGTAGGCCAGTGGGCGGCAAGGGCGCTAGGCTGGCGGACGGTGTGACCTGCACCGAATCGCTGCGCGCGCTCTCATTGGGTGGGCTCTGCCGGTCGACGGCGCTGACGCGGTACAGATACGTCTGGCCGTTGGTAACGGCCAGGTCGGCGTAGCTGGTGTCGCGAATCCCGGTCGCCACTTTGGCATAGGAACCCGCGGCGGTTCGGCGGTACACATTGAACCCGTTCAGGTCCAACTCCAGCACGGCGCGCCAGGTTAGCATCACCCGTCCGTTGCCCGGTGTGCCGCGGAGCGAGGATGGCACGGCCGGCGGGGTGGTATCGCGCCCGCCCAGGGTTACCAGCGAGTCCAGCGCGCTCTCGCCTGGGGGGTTGTTGGCCCGGTCGACAGAACCCGCACGGAAGTAATACCGCGTGCCGGGAAGCAGGTTGGTGAGCGTGACTTGGTGGGCCAGCACATCCGCTGGGTCGCCCACATTGCCGCTCAGGGCCGCCGCGTCGGTGCCGTACTCGACATAGCTGTTGGCGTACTCGTCCGTGGACCAGGCGATGATGGCCGAAACATCGCCCACGGTGGTCCGCACATTGGTCAAGGTTGGGGGGGTCAGATCCGCAACCTCGTCGGTGGTGAACTGCAAGGTCCTCACGGTCGGGCCATTGCCGCTCAGGTCAACCGATGCCACGCGGACGAAGTATTCGGTGCCTGCCGCCAGGTTGGTCAGCGCGACCTCGTGCTGCTGGCCCGTGCCGGCGGCCGCCCGCACAAAGCCGTAGCTGCTGGTCACGCCGTACTCCAACTCGCCCGTGGCGTCCTCGTCGGTCACCCACCGCACAGTGGCGCTGCGATCGCTCTTGTAAGCCACTTCCGGACCCCGGGCGATGGCCGGCGGCGTCAGGTCGAGTTCGGTGTTGGTGGTGAAAGCAGCTTCGCTGCTCACGGTAGGCCCATTGCCCGAAGGGTCGGTAGAAGACACCGTATAGGTGTAGCTTGACCCTGGCGACAGGTCGGTCAGTACCAGCTTGTGCTGCGACTCGTCGTCGCCCGAGCTGACCGAGCCCGTGGTCCCAGTGGCGCGGTAACCTACCTCGCTGTCGGCCGGCTCATCGGTGGTCCACTCGATGACCGCCGTGTCGCGGGTCCGCGCTGTCACGGTCGGGCCGTCTGTGATCACCGGCCACTGCGTGTCCGGGTTCAGGTTGGTGGTGAAGCGGCCCGCGCCCCCCGGCGGCTGTGCCAGGCGCACCGTCTTGGCGGTCGATCTGTCGACCAGGGGGTTGAAGCTGTACGTCTGGCCATTGGCGGCTGTACCGTGCAGTCGGTACCCGTAGGGGGTCTGCGGGGTCAGGGCCGGGATTGTGACCCGATGGACCTGACTGAGCAGCGGCCTGCCGTCCGGACCCAGGTCGGGGATCTCGTATTCGTCGGCCGTGCCCACGGTGACCACGCCGCCGATCCAGGTGCCCAAACCGATGAAGCCGGTCGTCGGCACGTCCGTGGCCCAGAAGATCGTTGCGGTGGTAGCACGCCAGACTACCTGCGGCCCAGCGATGATCATGGGCGGTTGCACATCGGTCAGCGCCGCAGTGCGGCACTGGTAGTCGCGACTCCACTGCTCATTGCCGCGCGGATCCGTGGTGATCTGTTCGCCGGTGTTGGCGGTGGGGTCCGCCGCCGGGACAGCTTGCGGCAGCCTGGCGGTCACGCGGTAGCGGTACTGCGTGGCCGCCTGCAGGTGGGTCAGATTGATCTCCTGCGCCACCAGGGGTTCGCCGCCGGTGACCGAGTCCGTGTAAGCTACCTGGCTGCTGTCATCGGCCACCATGCCGTAGTGCACCACCACACTGGCCGGTTGGTTCAGCACGATCAAGAGCCGTACCTCCTCGGGCCCAATGCTGCGCTGCGGGGTGCCGACAAATCGCAGCGGCATGGCGCGCCGCGAGCCGAACTCGCGCGTCGCGCGCGCCGTGATGGCGTCGGGCGTCATGATCTGCGCCTGCACCAGGGCGGCCCCATCGGGCATGGTCGAACTGGCGATGAGGCGGTACAGGCCTTCGGCCTCCAGACCGTCAATGGCGACCAGGTGCACCTGCGTTCCGGTGGCGTCGCCGCTGTATCTGAACACCGTGTCGAGCGTCGCCTGCGCGGCGCCCAGTTTCACCACCCATACTTTGGTGTCAGCGCTCCGGTTGGTGGACCAGCGCACCAGGGCCGTGGTCGTGGCGGGCTGGATATCGAGGGACGAGATGGTCAGCTGCCGACGATCAGGCTCGCGCCGCGTCTGTATCAAGCCCTGATAGGGCGCCGCCTGCTGCCCCTCCAGTGAGGTCGAGTAGACCAGGAACTCATACTGGGTGTCGGCCAACAGGCCAGTCAGTGTGACCGCGTGGCGCCGGGCCGCCAGGGCCTCATTGAGCTCGCGGAGCAGCACGATCTCGTCAGTCGTGGGCGCGCGGCCCAGGGCCAGCGTCAGCTGCGTTACGGTGAACTGGCGCGCGCCGCCCTGCAGGAACCGCTGCAGAGCCGCCAGCTGCGACCCTGCCATGGCTCGGAACGGGTTGATCTGGGTGCGCCAGGCAGTCTCGCCTTCGGCGCGGTACCGCACCGAATCATCAATGCCTGCCAGGCGGGTGAACCACGTCAGGGTCGCGGCGTTATGGCGCCGGTCAAAGGTTACGTCGTACACCGAGTTCGCCATCGTTTCGTCCAACACCAGGTCCAGCGTGCGGTCCTGGGTCAGGTACACTGGCGCCGTGGCGCGCGTCACCTTCAAGCCCGCGCTGGTCGCCGGTGGCACGGTCACCACCACGAAGGTGTCCTGCTCGGCCCGCAGGCTGTACGCGCCGCCTTCCCCGCTGGTGGCCGACACGGTCTGCTCGTCGCGCGTACCTGGATTGCGGGTGGCATACACCACCGCGCCCACCACCGGTTCGCCCGTCAACCGTTTGACCGTTCCCGACAGGGTGTGGTACACGGTGCGAGTGAGCAGCACGCCCTGCGTTCCCGGGGCAAAGCTCACCACGTCCTTGTCCGACGACGAGGCCTGTATCTGGACGTCGGTTACCGACAGGAAAGACCCTCCGGCCGGCACGGTGCCACTGACGTGGAACATCAGCGTCCCGAGCAGGCCCCGACCCGTACCCGGCGTGCCGCTCAACTGCGTGCCCCCGCCGCGGACCGTCATCAAACCACCGGCGCCGGCTTCGGGCGGCTCGGGCAGCGTCATCATGCCCGGTGCCAGCGTCCCGGGAATGAACTGGTCGAAGGTAAGCACCGTGGAGTCATATAGGGCCGTGATCATGCCGCCCTTCACCCGCACGCCCCCTTCGATCATCACCGGGACAGCTATCTGCTGCCCGGCTACCGGGTCCTTGATAACTGGCACTGACACACGCGCTCTGAACCCTGCGTTAGTGCCGGCCCCGGCGGCGGTTGCCAGCGCCAGTACCAGCAATGCGATCCGCGGCAGCATCTGCCTCGTTCGCCTGTCACTCATGGCGTCCCCCTGAGGTAGTGGTAGGAGATGACGGTCCACCGGTCGGCTGTCGGACCACGCCCGCGGCCGTTCCGGGGCAGCTAGCGCGACCGACACCTGGCCGGTCGCACGCTCACTCCACCCGACGCGTCGCGTCGGCGGCCCCGCCTTGCCCTGGTCGTCGCCAGGACCGTCAACACCGTTTCCCGTTAGGTGTCCCTATATGGTGTTTAACATAGGGGGTTGACCGCGGACCGCCAAAGGCCATGCTGCGTTGCCGGCGTCGGGTCGCCCCCAGCCCGTACCCCGAATCTGCCATTTGGTGTGTCAGACCGCTGTGATCGCAGTCAACCCCGCCACCAGATGACCTCCAGGGCCCCGTCGGTCGGGCCGCCGGCTCGGGTGTCCCACCTCCCGCAAAGGGGTGCCCGCCGACCCGCCACCGTCAACGGACCCGGGTTCCCTCTGCCCAGCGGCACGGCGCCGTCACGGCAGCTAGCCTGCCGCCGTCCTGTCGCGACCGCCATCGGCCCTGGGGCGCCACCTGGCCACGCCACAGCCGCGTGGCCCGCTGCCGGCCGCGGATCGCCATCGCAGCAGCCTGGCGCCCAACGGCCGGTTGCCCGGCCCTCGCGGCTCTGCTTATCTTCCTGCGCAGGCGCTGCCGGCCGGGGTTCGGGCGCCGCCGCCCAGAACGGATCTGCGGTCCAGCGGCAGGGACTCCTGGGTCCCTGACGCCGCCGACTGGGTGCGGCGCCGAACTCGGCTCCGGTTCCCTGTCACCCTCCGCCTCCCTGGTGCCCATGAACGCGCCGTGGCCGTTGCCGCAGCCCCTGTCGCCGGGGGCTTTTTTTTTGGCCGCCGGGAGGACCAACGCAAGGAGCTGGCCATGAGCCGTTTGTTCCACGTCGTCGAGGCCCAGCAGTTCAACGTCGAACTGATGGCCAACATCTTCGCCACGGCGCGTGAGATGGAGCAGGTGGTCCAGCACTACGGGTCCAATATCCTCAGCCGCCGCGTCATGGCGACCCTGTTCTACGAACCCAGCACGCGTACGCGGCTGTCGTTCGAATCCGCCATGTGCCGCTTGGGTGGGGGCGTGCTGACCACCGAGAACGCACGCGAGTTCTCCTCGGCGGCCAAAGGCGAGACCTTGGAAGATACCATCCGGGTGGTGGCCGGGTACGCCGACGTGATCGTCATGCGCCACTACGAAAGCGGCACCAGCAAACGCGCCGCCGCGGTCTCGCCCGTGCCGGTGATCAACGCCGGCGACGGGTCGGGTCAGCACCCAACCCAGGCGTTGCTGGACATGTACACCATCCAGCGCGAGATCGGTCGTCTGGACGACATCGGTATCGCCATGGTCGGCGACCTGGCCAACGGGCGCACGGTTCGCTCGCTGTGCTACCTGCTGGCCAAGTACCGCAACCCCATGATCTACTTCGTGGCACCGCAGGTGGTGCGCATGAAGGATGACATCAAGGAGTACCTGCGCCGCCACCACGTCTCCTTTGTCGAGGCAGAGGACCTGTACGAGGTAGCGCCCAAAGTGGACGTGGTGTACCAGACCCGCATCCAGAAAGAGCGCTTCGGCGACCGCATTACCGAATACGAGCAGGCACGCGGCCAGTACATTATCAACCGGGCCCTCCTGGACTGCATGAAGAAGGAGTCGGTCGTCATGCATCCGCTGCCGCGGGTGGACGAGATCGACCCGGATATCGACAGTGATCCTCGGGCGGCCTACTTCCGGCAGGCCCACAATGGCCTGTACGTGCGCATGGCCCTGCTGCGCATGCTGCTGGGCGCGTGACGCCTGCCGTCTTGACGGCCCTCCCGGGTCGGGGTATATTGCACCAGATGTGCCATCACCGGTCAGCTCGGACAGTCACGGGAGCCAGATATGCCGTCAAGTAAGGGGAAGCAGCGCCACAAGGAACTCAAGCAACGGCGGCAACGTCGTCAGAAGCGTCTGAAGGCGCGGATTCGCGACGCCAAACTGGCGGCCCACCGTCGTTAGGCGCCATCGCGACGGCCACCCGACCCGGGGTCAAGCCGGGGCGGCCTTCGTCACACGTTGAGCGAACAGGAAGCGAGAGAGCGGGCAGGCATCTGTCGGCTCTCTTTTCTTCTGCGGGCAGGTGACCGATGACCAACGGGCTGCGCGTTGCCGTGGCCGGTGCCAGTGGCATCGGCAAGCACCACGCCAAATGGCATCATGTCGCCGGTGCCGAGGTGGTGGCTTTCCTCGGCAGCAGCGATGCGAGTTGCCGCCGGACCGAAGCGGCGTTGCGCGACATCTTCCCGTTCTCTGGCCGCGGCTATGCTGACTGGCGCCAGCTCCTGGCCGAAGCCCGCCCTGATGCCATCGATATCTGTGTGCCCAACCCGTTGCACTATGCCTGTGCCCTCGCGTCGCTCGAGGCCGGGTGCCACGTCCTGTGCGAGAAGCCCATGGTGTGGTACCCGTACCAACCGGGCCTCTCCTGGCTGGATGAAGCCCGCGCTCTGACGCAGGTGGCGGCGCGGCAGCAGCGCGTGCTGGCCATGTGCACGCAGTATGCCGCGGCGCTGCCCCATTACACCCGCCTGTATGAGGCGGACGCGGGCCCGTTGACCCGGGTCGAGCGTTTCCAGGCCGAAATGGAGACCCTCTCACGCGGTCGGTTGCGGTCGGCCGCGGACATCTGGGCCGACATGGGTCCCCATCCGCTCAGCCTGCTGCTGGCGTGGTTACCCGATGGACGCATCGCCGCCGGCACCTTGCGGGTGCAACTGGCGGGCCGCGAAGCTCGGGCCACATTCGACTTCGTGCAGGCCGACCAGTGCTGTTCCGTGGAGATCGCGGTCCGCGACATCGACACTGGACCTCCGGTACGCCGCTTCGGCATCAACGGGTACCAAGTCGACGTCTCCGGCCGTAACGATGCACAGGGCCTCTTCCGCTGCGTACTGAGCCACGGCTCGCACGAGCAGGTCGGCGACGATTTCATGGCGCTCCTGGTGGCGCAGTTCCACCGGGCTGCATCCGGAGCAGACGCGGCGCCGCTGGTGCCCGGTCAGGTGGGGGTGCGCAACCTCGAGCTGCAGTTGGAGGTGCTGGCGGCCGCACCGCACGCCGTGGCCGACGCAGCTAGCCTGCGACCGCGTGCGAGCACCTGAAGCCGGTGATCCGGCCTGGGGTCGACGGGGACTGGCGCGGTGTGTCCCGACCTTGGCGGCGATCATGGCCGCTGGCCTGGGGTTGCGCCTTTGGGGGTTGGGTTTCGGTTTGCCCAACCTGCAGTGCCGCCCGGACGAGACCACGGTCGTCAATGTCGCCCTGAGCATCGCGGCCGGCGACCCTAACCCGCACTTCTTCAACTACCCCACGTTCCATCTATACCTGCTGGCTGCGGCCGATGGCCTGTGGTACATGGCCAACCTGGCACTGGGTCATCTGCGCGATCGGGCCGAGCTGGAACGGCAGCTGCTCACCGATCCGTCGGCTCTTTACCTACTGGCGAGGTTCTTGACCGCGGCTCTGGGGACCGCCACTCTGGCGGCGGTCTACGCCCTGGGCCGGCGCCTGTCGGGCTCCCTGGGAGGGTTGCTGGCCGCCGCCTTTCTGGCCATTGCTTTCCTCCACGTGCGAGACTCTCACTTCGCCACCGTGGATGTTCCGGCGGCCTTCTACGGCACGGTTGCGTGGGTGCTGCTGCTGCGCTACGCCGAAACCGGCCGGCAACGCGATCTGCTGGCGGCCGGAGCCGCGCTGGGTGTCGCCACGGCCACCAAATACACGCTGGCTGTGTTCGGTGTGGCACTGGTCGCCGCGCCCTGGTTGGCGCTACCGGCGGGCCGCGGGCCCCGGGCGGCGCTGCGCTCGGCCGTTGGCGCGGCCTTGGTGGCCGGCGCCGCGTTCTGTATCGCCGCGCCGTTTTGCGTGCTCGATTTCGCTGCCTTCTGGCGCGACCTCGGTTTCGAGCGACTGCATTTCGCCCAGGGCCATGCCGGCATTGAACCCGGCCCTGGGTGGTGGTACCACCTCACCTTCACCCTGGCCCGAGGGTTGGGTTGGCCGCTAGCTCTGGGGGGCGGTGCGGGGTGTCTTTGGTTGGCTATCCAGAAGGCTCCGGCGGGTCGGCTGCTGCTGCTGGGCGGGCTGGCGTTCTTCTTCGTGGCCGGCAGCGGCCGCGGCGTCTTCATGCGTTACCTGCTGCCCCTCGTGCCTTTGCTGTGCGTCGGCGCGGCCGCCATCGTGGCGACGCTGGCGCGGCAGGGCTGGCGCTGGGTCGCCGTGGCTGCGGCCGTGGCCATGGCCGCGCCGTCAGGAGCAGCCGCCTGGCAGCACAACCGACTGCTCGGGCGGACGGATACGCGTCTGCAGGCCGCCAACTGGATCGAGGCCCATATCCCCGACGGCAGCACGGTCGCCCTGGTGGGCAGCGACTACGGTATGCCGCAGATACGCTGTTCCCGCACCACGCTGCTGGAGGAACAGGCGGACCGGGCAGTGGCCGGTCAACGGGCGCGCCGGTTGGACCGACAGCTGGCCCTGCCGGACTACCCGCCACGACCCGCCTACGCCGTGGTCCGCGTGCAACCGCCCGGCTCTGTGCCCCGACGCAGCGTCATCGCCGAGGCCGACCTTGCGCGGTTGCGCGACGCCGGCGTGCAGTGGGTGGTCACGCAGGAGCACCCACTGGTTTACTCGCAGGTCCCCGCCCGGTTGGCTGCGGACCTGGCGCAGACGGCGACGATTGAGCAGGTCTTCGACCCGTTCGTCGGCGGGGTTGGTCCGCCGGTCTATGACCCATTGGACGCGTACTATATTCCGGTTGGCGGATTCGCCGGCGTGAACCGTCCCGGACCGCGGTTGACCGTGTACCGCCTGGCGACAGATGGCCCCACGGCCGAGGCGTTGGGGACTGTGCCGTAGTCGCCACCGCCAGGCGCTGCTGCTGCAGCCGGTGCTTCTCGCCTTCGCCGACCTTGATTCCATGCCACCGGTCTGGGGTTGGGCTGCCACCACGCACCGCGCGGCCCCATGGACTCGGCTGACTCGGCGGATTGGCGGCCGGTGCTTCTCGCCTTCGCCGACGGCGGTGGCCGTGCCAATGGGCTTGGGGTTGGGCCGCCCCAACGCACCACGCGGCCCCATGGACTCGGCTGACGCGCGCTGGCGGCCGCTGCTTGTCGGCTTTGCCGACGGCGGTGGCCGTGCCAATGGGCTTGGGGTTGGGCCGCCCCAACGCACCACGCGGTCGCCATGGACTCGGGCTGACGCGCGTTGGCGGCCGGTGCTTCTCGCCTTCGCCGACCGGGGTTCCAGGCTGCCATGCCTGGGGTCGGGTAGCCACTGCGCAGCGCCCGGCCGCCATGGAATCGGCTGACACAGCGCTGCCCAGAGTCCGGCGCCCGCGGTGCCGCGGTAGACGCGCTTAGGCGCCACGGCGACGGGTGCCAGGTGCCCGCCGCCCGCGGCGCGGCCCTGCGCCTGCCGTTCGGTTGGTGGCGGGTGCCGGACGGAGGGGCGGGACCGGTCTAGAGGCCGAGGCCTGTGACACCGCCCGGCGCCGCCAGCGCGACGCAGGCACGAGCGGCTCGTGCCTTGTCGGCCTCACCGGCGTATGCGAGCTTAGCATCAGGCGTCACCGACCACCCTCTGCTCGCCGACCTAGTCGCCGCAAAGGAGCACCCATGGATCTGTCTGCTGCCCAGAAAGACCAATACGAGGCCCTGGCCACGGGTCTGACCCGGCGGGGTATTGATCTGACCGCCGTCCGCGCCCAGCTCAAGAAACAGCACATCGAGACCCCGTCGTGGGGGTACGGCAATTCGGGTACGCGTTTCGGCGTCTTCCGCCAGGCCGGTGCCGCGCGCGATGTTCACGAACGGCTCCAGGACGCCGCCGAGGTGCACCGGCTCACCGGCGTCTGCCCCTCGGTCGCGCTCCATATCCCGTGGGACAAAGTCGCCGATTTCGCGGCTTTGACTCAGGAAGCCAGCGCCTTGGGAGTGCGCATCGGGGCGATCAACCCCAACCTGTTCCAGGATCCGACCTACGAGTTGGGCAGCTTCGGCCACCACGACCCGGCCGTTCGCGCCAAAGCCATGGAGCACGTGCTCGAGTGTGTTGAGGTGATGCGCCTCACCCGTTCGCCGGTGCTCAGCCTGTGGTTTGCCGACGGTACCAACTACGCCGGCCAGGCTGATGTCGTAGCGCGCAAGCATTGGTTTGAGGCCTGTCTGCAGCAGACCCACGCTGCCCTGCCGGACCACTCGCGCATGCTGGTCGAGTACAAGTTTTTCGAGCCGGCTTTCTATCACACGGACATCGCGGATTGGGGCATGGCGCTGTCCTTTGCCCGCAAGGCCGGCCCCAAAGCCGAAGTTTTGGTCGACCTTGGCCACCATGCACAAGGGACCAACATCGAACACATTGTCGCCTTCCTCATCGACGAGGGGCGTTTGGGCGGCTTCCATTTCAACAACCGCAAGTACGCCGACGACGACCTGACCATCGGCTCGGTCAACCCGTACGAGGTGTTCCTGATCTACAACGAAATTGTCGCCGCTGCCTGCCGTGGGGTGTGTCCGGATATCGCCTACATGATCGACCAGAGCCACACCATCAAGTCCAAGGTGGAGGCCATGATCCAGTCGGTGCTCAATATCCAGGCTGCCTACGCCAAGTCCCTGCTGGTCGACCGCGTGGCCCTGGCCGAAGCCCGCTCCCAGGCTGACGCCGTACGTGCCGAAGAGATCCTCAAGGACGCGTACGATACCGATGTGCGTCCGTTGCTGGCCTCCGTGCGGGTCGAGTTAGGGGCCGCGGCCGATCCGCTGGCCGCGTACCGGGCCAGTGGCTATTTCGAGCGTATTGCCACCGCCCGCGCCGGTGCGCTGGAAGGCGCGGCCAGCTGGGGTTGAGCCGTCTGGGGCGGTTATGGGGGCTGCTGTTTGGCCTGCTGCCGCTGGCGGCAGCAGGCCAAACAGGGCCAGGTGGCGTGGGCGCCCTGGGCACGATGCTTCAGGACAAGGACCCTGAGATCCGCCTCAAGGCGGCGGAGGGTCTGGGCCGCGTCGGGGGACCGGCCAGCGTGGCCGCTCTGCGGCCCGGTTTGGGCGACCGCGACCTACCCGTCCGGTTGGACGTTGTCGCCGCCCTCGGGAGAATTGGCGGCCAGCTGGCCATGGTAGTGCTGGCGGAATCGCTCAAAGATCCCGACGTGCAGGTCCGGGTGCGGTCTGTCGAGGCCCTGCGGGACGCCGGTGGGGTCGCCGCTATCCCTCTGCTGTCCAAGGCCTTTGGTGACCGCGAAGAGAGCGTTCGGCTGCAGACGGCGCTGATGCTCAAGAGCATTGGCCACCGTCGGGTTGTGCCCGTGCTCGGCAAAGCCGCGGTGGCCGACAACAGCGCCGCAGTGCGCGCGGCCGCGGCGGAGTACCTCGGAATAGTTGGGGTGCGCGACCCCCGTGCCGTGGGGCCGCTCCGTTCGGCCCTGGCCGATGCCGATCCGGCGGTCCGGCTCAAGGCGGTCACCTCCCTGGCTTTCGTGCAGCTGCCTGCCGCGCGTGTGGCTCTGCAGCGGGCCCTGAACGACCCAGACGACGCCGTGAAGGCCAAGGCCACCGAGATGCTGGGTCGCGCCCTGGCCCGCGAATTGGAGTAGGTGCCGTAACTCCGCGGTTTCGGCCCGACGCCGTAACGGCCCACCCTGGAGCTGATGGCGCAGGGCCGCCAATTGGAGTGAGTGCCCTGACTCCGCGACTTGGAGCCGATGCCGTAACGGCCCGCCCTGGAGCAGATGGCGCAGGGCCGCCAATTGGAGTAGGTGGCGCCACTCCGCGACTTGGAGCCGATGCCGTAACGGCCCGCCCTGGAGCAGATGGCGCAGGGCCGCCAATTGGAGTAGGTGGCGTAACTCCGCGACTTGGAGCCGATGCCGCAACGGCCCACCGTGGGGCAGACGGCGCAGCGGCGCGACTTGGGGCAAATGGCGTGGCCGTACATGGGTCGCGCGCTGCGTCGACAGCGCGGTGGGCCGGCGCCTGCCGCGACCGCCCCCCGGCCTTCCCGGCGCCACAGGCGCCCGAGCACCACCTGCGGACGCCCTCGGGCGCCGCCGGCTGTCTGGCGGGCGGCCTCGCACGGGCCGGTCGAAGGGAAAAAACTTCACTCGGCTCTTGACAGTGGGCGGCCTCGGCCCTACGTTTAATGTCTGCGCTCGAGGAAACGCTGAGCGGTGATCTTTGAAAATCAAATAGCGTGTATGGGGTCCCTGAGTTTGGGAGTCGATACTCAAGAAGAAGCGTAAAATTCTCTTCGGAGAGTTTGATCCTGGCTCAGAACTAACGCTCGTGGCGTGTCTTAGTCATGCGAGTCGAACGAGAAAGTCCTTTCGGGGATGAGTAGAGTGGCGAACGGGTGAGTAACACGTGGGTAATCT
>CAITNQ010000335.1 GCA_903893785.1 uncultured Gemmatimonadota bacterium | reverse complement strand
GGGCCGGCGCGGCGGCGGTCAGCGCGCCAGGGTAGCGCCCATGACGCCGAAAATGACGTCCTCGGCCACCGCTTCCAGTTCCACCGCCTGCAGCTTGACCGCCGGCCGCAGGTCCAGCGCCACCAGGTGCGCCTCGGTGTCGACCGCCACTGGCGTCACCCAGGGGCGCACGGCCGCCGATCCCGCCGGTCCATGGCGGCCGCCCAGGTTCTCAAAACCATTGGCCGGGGTGTCGTGGAAGCGCCCCAGCCAGGTGCCCCAGCAGTCGCCGATTTCCTGCGGCTGGCGCAGCTCGCGGCGCTGCCGCTCCCCATCGGCGTACAACAGGGTCAGCGCCAGGTTGGGCACGTGGCTCTGGGCCGGGAAGGTCATGCCGCTCAGCATCAGGTACAGTCTCGACCCGGCCGCGCCGACGGCAAAACGCAGCGTCGACGGGAAGCCCCCGGCGCGGGTCACGATGGCGATGTTGTCACCCTCGCGGGGGCTGCGGAAGGGGATTCCGTCGGCGGTCCAGCCGACGCCGTCGGCACCGATGCGGCCGCGCCAGGCGGCATCACACAGCGGCTGCTGGCGCGCCACCAGGTGCTCGTTACGGTACGCCCAGTTGACCGGCAGGGCCGGGGCCGCCGGCGGCGTTGCCGCCGCCAGGACCCGGGCCGGAACATCGACCAGCGGGGCGTTGTAGACGGGCCCCAGGTCGACCAGGGTCCACGGCCCCAGGCCGGGCCGGGTCGCCGGCGGCGGCGTCCAGGCGCGGGCCGGGGTCGCGGCGACCGTCACCGCCAGCGGTTGCCAGTGCGGGCAGTCGGCGGGACCGCGCAACACGAAGAGCAGGCCGGGGCCGGGTTCGCGGCGGGCGACACCGCGCAGCACCCCGTCCTCCAGCTGGCACTGCCGCAGCACGGCCTGGGGGTTGAACAGGGCGCTGGCCGGGGGATCGCCCAGGTCGCGCTCCAGGGCCTGGCCCGGTTCCAGGTCGGCGGTCAAGGGTACGGCGGGCGGCAGCGGCTCGTAGTCAAGAGTGATCTCGCCGTGGGTCGCCGCCGGTATCACCCAGTCCACCCAGGTCAGGTTGACCCCGGCGGTCACCGTCGCCGTCACCGCCTGCCCATCGACCGCCACCCGGGGTGCGGTCGCGGCCCGCACGGCCCAGTGGCAGGCCAGCGGCGTCGCGGTCGGCGCCTGCCAGAGCAGGCGCTGCCGGCCGGGGCTGGGCTGCTGCCAGGTGTAGGCGAAATGGGGCGCGCGGATAGCGGCCTCGGACCAGGGCGCCGGGAACTGCGGGCCTAGTCGCAGGTGGCCGGCCAGCCGCTGGGGCTGGATGCCGAACAGGCCTTCGACCACGGCCCGGGCCCACATGCTGCTGGCGTCGGCGAACTCGTCATTGCCGCGCTGGCGGCCATCGGCATAGGTATGGCACGCCAGGCCTCCGGGCGTGGGGCCGTTGAACAGGCCGGCCAGGGTGCCGCGCAGCAGCGCATACCCCATCTCGGCGCGGCCTGCCTGCCACTGCGTCAGGGCGAAATTCAGTCCCTCGGCATAGGCCAGTTCATAGGTGCTGTGGGTGTACGAGCGCCCGTTATTGGGGTGCCAGTTCGAAGACCAGAAGAACCGGCCGCCGCCGGGAATCTCCACCTGTCGCAGGTGGGTGTCGGCCCAGTGCAGCATCTGGTAGACCTGCAGCGGGGTGGCCGCACCGAACTCGGCCGCGTGGTAGATGGTCGGCAGCTCAGGCTCGGGATGCAGCAGCCGATGGCCACGGGTGTCGCGGCACTCGGCGAACACCCCGACCGCCGGTTGCCACAGTTGCTGCTGCAGCGCCGCGTGGATGCGTTCGGCCTGGGCGCGGTACGCCGTGGCGCGCGGCAGACCCAGATGCCGGCACAGCTCGGCCAGCAGTTCGTGGGCGCGCAGCATGTAGGCCGAAGCCTGCGTGCACTGGGCCCCCGTGGCCCAGTGCGAGTCGCTGATCCAGGTGTTCAGGCTGTTCTCGTACAAGCCGGCGTCTTCGGGCTGCAGGCGGCGGTTCTCCCAGGCGACCAACTGCTCCAAGTGCGGCAGCGCCCGACGCGCCAGCTCCAGATCGCCGGTGTAGTCCAGGTAGTGGCGGAGGTGGTCAATGAACACCTCGCCCATGTTGTAGCCGACCCCGGGCGGGCTCTCCAGGACGGCGCCCATGGCGCCGCGGTCGATCCCTTGCTGAACTTGGTTCAGCGCCAGGTGCTGCTCGATGGCGCGGCGGACCCGGTCGGTCCAGCCGTAGCAGGTGGGGCCGTACCAGGTGCGCCAGCCCAGGTACGCCGACCGCCAGGACCACCCTCCATGGAGGAAGGCCAGGTCACCCCAGGTGCCCTCGGTGGCCAGGCCGATCATGCGGCAGGCGGCGTCCAGGTGGGCGTCGGGGGTGCGCGTGGTGACCCGCCCGGCCAGCTCCCGGCCGCGCGCCTGGGCGGCGACCCAGGCGGGCCCGGCGGCGGCCCGAGCGGCTTCGCCCGCCTGGCCCGCCGCCACCACCAGGTGGCCGCGCTC
>CAITNQ010000334.1 GCA_903893785.1 uncultured Gemmatimonadota bacterium | reverse complement strand
TAGCCTCTGTCGCCTGCTCGAGCGGCGAGAGAACGAGGCCCGCATGATCGCCGCCAACCTGCCGCCGTACCGCCACGTGCTGGCCGATGCCGCGGTCGACTCAACGCCCCTGTCCGAGGCCTTCATCGAGACCCTGCGCGGGCTCAGGCGCGACGAGGCGGCCGAGCAACTCAATGCCTCGGATCCGCAGCTCCGGGCGGCCCTGGCTGGCGCCATTCGCGGGTTGGTAGAGGTGATCTACCGCGCCCTCGAACCCGGACGTTTCCAGCAGGTGGTACGGGCGCTCAAGGTACGCACCACCGTGCTGGACCTGTACCGGCGGGCCGCCGATGCCCGAGCCGGCCGGCGACTGGCTGAGCACTACCTGGCGCGACGCCTGCCACGCCTGTACCCCAATCTGGACGAACGCGAGCAGGCGGCCCTGCAGCGCGAGTGCGAGGAGATCATGGCCGAGGCCGAGGGCGAGCCGGACGCTGCCCACGACGATGCGCTGCGCGTCTACCGAGCCTGAGCGACCGACGGTTCGCGGCCGAAGCCGAGGCCGAACCGGACGCTGCCCACGACGATGCGCTGCGCGCCTACCGGGCCTGAGCCACCGACGGTTCGCGGCCGACACCCGCGCCGCCGACGGACACCCCGCGCCCCGGGTGGCCGCGACAGTGCGCAACACCGACCAGGCTTGCGCCCGTCGGTGTCCGGACCCGGGTGGCGGGCCCGGACACCATCCGTGGACCGCCCCGTCGGGCGCCGCGGTTACCGCTTGCCGGCGACCAGATCCGCCAGCTGGATGAGCTTGCCCCCCTGCTCGGCCGAGGCATTGGCTCCGAGCACCGCGGCCAGGCTGTTGAGTGACTCCGCGTACGGGCTCCGGGGGCGGCCCCGGTCGCCGGCCTGCGCGGCGGCGACAAACTCCTGGGCCTGCAGCGCAAACGGGTTAGCAGGCGCCTCGTCCTGCCACACCAGCTCCCCATTCTCGCTGGCTTTGTTGCTCTCCCACTCGATCAGCGAGTCGTCGCTGACCAGCGTCACCTGTCGTCGCGACCCCCCTGCCTGCGTCAGCACGCGCGAGGTGGTCACATTGGCCGTGGCCCCACTGACGAACCGGTAGTTGACATTGTACACATGGGGCAGGTTCCAGCCATGCTCCCCATCGGGCTCCGTGCGCGGCACGTAGAACGCCGACACGGCGGCGATATCGCCCAGGAAATAGCGCAGCAGATCCACCATGTGGATGGTGTTCTCGACAAACGTACCGCCGCAGAGCTCGTAACGGCTGGTCCAGTAACGCACCGGCCGGCCCCCGTACAGGAGCTGCACCAGGGCATGGCGCGGCGTGCGTTCGCTCAGGCGCCGGCGCACGGCCACGGCGGACGGGTAGTAGCGGCTCATGAAGCCGACCTGCGACACTACCCCGGCGCGGTCCAGGGCCGTGGTGCAGGCGACCGCTTGGGCCAGGTCCAGTGTCTGCGGTTTCTCGACGAACACCGCCAACTTGCGTTCGGCGGCCAGGGTCAGTTGGTCAGTATGCAGCGTCGGCGGAATGCACAGGTAGACCGCGTCCAGGGCTTCCTGCTCGAACATGGCGCGGTGGTCAGTGTACACCCCGTTCACACCGTATTCGGCCGCCTGGCTTCGGGCGGTGTCTTCCTGCGCGTCGCAGAAGGCGGTGAAGACCACCTGGCCGCTCTTGGCCAGAGGCGCCAGGGCTGGCAGGTGGGCATTGACAGTGATGTAGCCCAGGCCGATGAAGCCGAGACGCAGCGGTTGCATGGCATTCCTTTCAGAGCGAGTCAATGCGGGCCATCAGGTCGGCATCGAGCCGTCGTCCGTCGCAGACCGAAACCGCGACCTCGAGCTCGTCGATCGACGCCGCGCCCGAAAGCACGATTGCCACCTGCGGGTCGGACAGGAGGTAACGCAGGCCCAGGCGGGGCATATCCTCTGCCTGGTCGGCCAGCAGCGCTTCCAGCCGCCGCAGCCGGTCGTGGAATTCGGCGAAACGCCCTTGGGCCACCCAGTGGTCGCGCTTCGAACCCAACAGGCCGCCGTGCAGCGGCGAGGCCGCAATCAGCGCGACGTCGTGGGCCGTGGTGGCTGGCGCCAGTATCACGCGTGCTTCCTGCGTCAGCAGGTCGTACTTGCAGAAGGTGATGGCAGACACGAAATCCGGCTCGGCCGCCACGGCTCGGGCCATCAGGTCCAGGTCCGAGCCGGTGATGCCAATGTGGCGGCACAGGCCTTGGTCGCGGATCTCGCGCAGGGCGTCCAAAGTCCGGCCCGGGCCGAAGATACCTTCCCACCCGGCCTGCTCCGACTCGTGGACCTGCAGCAGATCCACGCGGTCGCGCTGCAGCCGCTGCAGACTCGCCTCGAAGCCGCGCCAGACCGTGTCGCGGGTGTAGTCGAAGGGCTCCGGGTAATAGCCTACTTTGGTGGCCAGGTAATAGGGCTGCGTCACACCCTTCAGCGCCACCCCCAGCACTTCCTCGCTGCGGCCCTTGCCGTACAGGGGCGCGGTGTCGAAGTAGTTGATCCCCAGCGCCAGGGCTCGTTCCACCAGCTCGACCCCATAGCTGACGGGCTGTAGACCGAACTCGGGCCGGCCGTAGAACCAGGAGCCGCCCAGGCCGATCTCGCTCACCTGCCAGTCTGTCTTGCCGAAGCGTCGGTACCGCATTGCGTTCCCCTCATCAGACCCGAACCGGCAGCCTGACGGCTGCCCGCCCGCGTCGGTGGTTGCCGGTTGCGCAGGATCGTTGGCGCACAGCGCGGTCCGTCGGTCCACGCTGCAGCCCTGGCTGTCCCCGCCCCGGTGCGATCCGCTGGCCGAACACTGCCGGGAGCCCAGGCAACCGCCCTGTGGCTGACCCCGCCCAGGCGCAACCCGGGCCCGCGCGCCGCCGTGGCGTTGGACGGCTGCTCTGCGGCCGGCTTGGCTAGGCGCGACGCGCCCTTTGAGCACTGCCGTGCCGTTGGACGGCCGCCCTGGCCCGCCCCGCCCAGACGCGACCGGTTGGCGGAGCGACAACAAGCGTAGCGAAAATCAGGGTGCCGTCCAGAGCCGCGCCGCAGCACCTCAATGGCCTGTCGACAGCGCGGCTGTGCCGTACATTGTCCGCCAAGGCCGGCATCGCCGAGCCGGCCTTGGCCGCCACGCCCCAATCTTGCAGGAGCCATCGCATGGAACTGTGGATGCGTATCGGGCAGCCTCTCGAGCCCGTCATGGATGACTATCCGCGCATTTTCGACGCCTGGGAAGCTGGCGGCGTCCGCGGCCTGGTCTTCGGTCGCCTGCTCTTCGCCGACGCCAACGGCGGGTTCACTGTCCCTGCCATTCCGGCCCGGCCCGAGGCGTACCGCCACCGTGGCATGGAACCCGGGCCGGCGCGCAACGGCCCCCCGGCTGACCGGGAGCGGCAGCTGCATCGCATGCTCGATGACGCTAAGCGTCGGGGCTGGGAACTGCTCGTGTTCTGCCCGGGCCAGGGCACGGCCCTGGGCGGCAGTCTGCCGTTGGCGGCTGACCCGTACGGAGCACAATACACCGCCGCGGTTTGGGAAGAGGTGTTCACCGCCCTGCCGCAGGCCGACGGCGGCATCATGGATGGTTGGACTGAAGCGCCCTACGAGTTGGTGTACCATCACGGCAACGCTGTGTTCGCCGAATTGACGGCAGCGGCCCGCGAACGGGCCGAGGTGCGCGGTTGGGACGCCGCCCGGCTGGAGTCCGGACGAGCCCATCTGGCCGCCCAGTTCCGCCAACTGACTCCATCGCGGGTTCGCTATGCGGCGGGCGGCGGCCTGCTGGCCGGGCTGGCTCTTTTCGACCTGGACGAGGATGGCCTGTATTGGCTTCGCTGGCGCCGACAGGACAGCCTGCGCGAAGGCCAGGCCGTGCGCCGCGAACTCGACCGCCTGCCCCGGCGCGTAACCCTCGGCAATGGCCTGCGCTCGGCCGCCTTCTCTGGCATGACCGCGGTCGATTTCGCTGCCTGGGACGAGGTCGCCGACTATCTGCTGGTCAAGCACTACTTCTGGCACCGCGGTTTCGACGGCTTGTACGGGACTGTTGCCCGGTGGGTCCGCCAGCTCGGCGCCTGGAACCCGTCGCTGTCCGAAAGGGACTGCTTCACGGTGGTCCGCACTTGGCTCGGGATTGACCTGCCCGAGGTGCGATCCCTGGCGGACCTGGAACTGGGATTCCCTCAGGCCTTTTTCGACCAGGTAGTGCACGACGAGACCGCGCGCGCCCTGGCCGCTGTGAGCAATCCACGCAAGATCGTCCCCTGGGTGGACACCGGTCGCATGCCCCACGGCGGCGATCCGATGACGTCCGGCGACCTCCACCGCATCCTCGACGCTTCGTCCCGGGCCGGTCTGCAGCGCTTCCTGTTCCACAACCACGGCCATCTGACCACTGCCGAGTGGTCGGTCATCTGCCGCTGGTGCGGCCAGCCGTGGGTTGAGGATCCCGCCGGGTATTGGCCCCCGGCCACGCCGAAACCGGAGACCTACTAATGGCCGACGCGATCCGCCTGCCGGTACGTTGGTACAGCGGCCCGGGGCTCTTCCAGGGACAGACGCTGGACGAGGGCCACCGCTATGACGAACTACACCTTGATCGTCGGCGGACGGCCTTCCTGGTTGTCGACAGTGACTGCGGGCCCGGCAATCCCTGGGTGGAACAGGGCATCGCTCCGGCGCTGGCGGCGGCCCGCCGGGCGGGCGTGCACGTCCTGTTCATTCACAATGACTTCTCGCTGGCCGATGAGCCCGGCAGCATCAAGCGTGAACTCCACGGCACGCGGTGGGGTGACCCGGCGGCAGCTCACCGCCCGGCGCCGGACCGGCAACCGGTCGTGCCGACCTACTCGCCGTCCATTCAGCCATTGGCACACGAACCGGATTTCCCCAAGCGAGAGTGGTCCGGTTTCCACGAGACTCACGTCGACTACCACCTGCGCTGCCACGATGTCCACACCCTGGTCGCCGTGGGCTTCAGCCAGCGCGCGTGCCTGTACCAGACCCTGGCCGGTGCGGTCGAGCACAACTACCGGGTCGTGCTGCTGCGCGACTGCACCCACTCGGCCGAGTACCCCGACACCGTGGACGCCAGTCTGCCGGAAGGCGGTTGGCTGCGCATGATCATGTTCCGCAACTTCGAGCACATCATGGGGTACACCTCGACCTCGGCGGACTGGCAGAGGGCCTGTGCCGCCGCCGGGCCCGGCGCCTGAAGGCAGGGTCCAGGCGACACGGGTCGGCGGCGGTACCCTCGGCGGCGACGCGGCGGCTCGATGAGAGCCCGGGCGCGGTTGCCGGTCACCGATTGGCGGGGGGAGTGCGACGGCCTGTGGCCGGGCCGCGGTCAGCGGGGGGGGCTGCGCGACGGCCGGGCGGCGTGACGCGGCGGTCGGAGTACAACGCGGGCGCCGTGGCGCGACGAAGTCCGACGGCGTGTGGCCGCGCGGCGGTCAGCGGGGGTGCTCTGCGCGGCGGCCGGGCGGCGCGACGCCGCGGTCGGAGTACAACGCGGGCGCAGGGGTGCGACGAAGTCCGACGGCGTGTGGCCGGGCCGCGGTCAGCGGCAGCGGCCCACCGATCCCTGGCGGCAGCGGCGTCGGCCGTCGGTCCACAACGCGCCGCTCAGGTCAGCGCCCTGCAGCCGCGTTTTTTCCAGCCGGGCGCCGGTCAGGTTCGCGTCCGCCAGACGGGCGTTGACCAGCAGGGCCCGGGTCAACTGGGCGCCGCTCAGGTCGGCGCGCTCCAGGTTGGCGCCCGACAGATCGGCCCGCGTCAAGTCGGCGGCTACCAGCTTGGATGACCCCAGATCTGTCGCGGCCAGGTTGGCCCCGGCCAGTTGGGCGCGCGTCAACTCGGCGCCGATGAGCACTGCGTCGCCCAGCAGCGCACCCGCCAAATCGCACCCAGCGCAGGCCTTGGTCTGGCGCAGCATGGCTAGCGCGTAGGGGCTGGGCCCCGAAGCCCCGGCCGCAGCGGCCTCGGCCGCGTCGAAGTCCACGCTGAGGCTCCCCGGCAGCACCACGGGCCCGGCCAGAACGGTCGCGGCGCTGTCCGTGGCTGCCGCGGCTGCCTGGGCGGCGGCCGCCAGAGCCGCCAGCCGGGCCTCTTCCGCCGCGGCTGCGGCCGCCCGTCGGGCGGCCAACGCCGCCGCCGCCGCCGCATCGATGGCGGCGATGGCCGCGCTGTCCGGGGTCACCACCACGGTCACCGGCGTGTCCAGCGTCAGCTTGTCCGTGGAACCGTTGCGGCGCAGGCGTGCGCGGATCAGTCGTACCGTCGTTTCACCGACAAAACCGGGGCGCGACTGGAACGCCACCTGGCCCAGATCGCCGTCGCCGCTGGCGGTGCGTAGAGTGAAGTTCACGCCGCCCACATCCAATTGGCCGGAGTCATTGTCGACCAGGGGCACCAACCCAGGTACCCATTTGGTGGCCTTGAAGCCGCTGCTGACGAAGCTCAGCTGCTGCGGGTCAAAGGCTAGGATGGTGCTCCAGCCGTAGATGGGGGGCACGCGTGTAGCGGTCAGCTGTAGCTCGAACCGGGCGCCCGGCAGCACACCCAGTCGGCGCTGCTCTTGATCCCCCGGTTCGGGGTTGGCATCCAGCACCACCGCGGCGCTCGGCGCGGCCTCCGCCGGGGGGACCACTGTGGCTGCCGCGGTATCGACTGCCGTGGTATCCATGGCGGCAGTGTCCGGCAGTGCGGCCTCGGTCGCCGTGGTGCCGCCCTCGTCCGGCTCCGCGTCATCGGGCTCCTGAGCCGACGCGAGTAGCGCGGTCAACAACACCCCAAACCACAGCGTCAGGTTGACCGGGAAGCGTGGGCGGCGCACCATCGACAGCTCCTTCCTGGATCGCCGCGCGCGGCGTTCGGGCGGTTGTTGCGGTGGCCGCGAACTCGGGCGAGTGCGTCGCCCGACCGTCGACAGGCGCGCCGGTCGCCCCTATCTTCGCTCCCACGGGCGCGCGGACGGGCGAGCGCGCCCCGCCACCGCCCTGCCTAAATTCGGTTCTCGCCCGCGCCACGCAAAGGGGCGGCCCCGTTGCCGCGGCCGTCACCGATCCCGTTCTAGGGAGGTGTCATGCCCGACCGCATCGTCGATCTGCGCAGCGATACCGTCACCCGTCCCACCGAAGCCATGCGCGAGGCCATGGCCCGGGCTGAGGTCGGCGACGATGTGTACGGCGAAGACCCGACGGTGAACCAGCTCCAGGAGCTGGCCGCCGACCGCCTGGGTACCGAAGCGGCCCTGTTCGTGCCCACCGGCACCATGGGCAACACCTGCGCTCTGCTGGCCCACACCCGGCCGGGCGACGAGTTCCTGGTCGAAGAGTCGGCGCATATCTACTACTGGGAGTGCGGCAACTACGCCACCATCGCCGGCCTGGCCGTGCGCCCGATCCGGGGCGAACACGGCATCCTCACGGCCGAGGCCGTCGAAGCCGCCCTGCGCGGCCCCAATCTGCATTTCCCGCCGCCGCGCCTGGTGTGCGTCGAGAATACCCACAACAACGCCGCCGGCTCCGCCTGGACACCCGAACAGCTCGCCGCTCTGGCGACGCGAGTCCATGCCCGCGGCCTGGCTCTGCACATGGACGGCGCGCGCCTTTTCCACGCTGCCGTGGCGCTGGGTGTCGATCCGCGCGCCTACACGCAGCACGTGGATTCAGTCATGATCTGTGTGTCGAAGGGGTTGAGCGCGCCGGTCGGTTCGCTGCTGTGCGGCACGCGCGCCTTCATCGATCGGGCGGTGCCCTTGCGCAAGCGCCTGGGTGGCGGGATGCGCCAGGCAGGCATCATCGCGGCGGCGGGGATCGTGGCGCTGGAGTCAATGGTCGAGCGCCTGGCCGAAGACCACCTGCAGGCGCGTCGCCTGGCGGCCGGGTTGGCGGCCCTGCCCGGTGTTGCCGTGCGTCAACCGCCGGTACCAACGAATATACTCGTAGTAGAGGTGACAGCGCCCGGCTGGAACAGCGAGCGCCTGGTCAGTGCCTGGCGGGCCATGGGCGTGCTCAGCAACGCTCGTCCGCCGCTGGCCGCGCGTCTGGTGACGCACCGGCACATCAGCGCGGCCGATGTCGACTACGTGATCGAGGTCACCGGCAACATGCTGGCGGCTGCGTAGGCGCGGCGGCGCGCCCACCTCCCGGTGACCCGCCGGTTCCGGACCTGGGCCGCAGTCCGCTACAGCTTTACCTTGCCGACCTTCTCTTCGAGGCGATCGCACAGGGTCCGCATGATCTTGATGCGGGCAAAGTGCTTGTCGTTGCCTTCCACTAGGGTCCAGGGCGCCGCCACGGTGCTGGTCCGGGCCACCATGTCGTGGACTGCCTGCTCGTAGGCGTCCCATTTCTCGCGGTTGCGCCAGTCTTCCGGCGTGATCTTGTACTGCTTATAGGCGGTGTTCTCGCGCGCTTTGAAACGCTCCAGCTGCTCTTCTTTGGTGATGTGGATCCAGAACTTGAGCACCACGGCCTGGTGCTCGATCAGCTGTTCCTCAAAGTCGTTGATCTCGGCATAGGCCCGGCTCCAGGCTCGTTCGCTGGCGAAGCCTTCGACCCGCTCCACCAGGACCCGCCCGTACCAGGTGCGGTCGAACACAATGACCCGGCCGGCCGCTGGCAGGTGCCGCCAGAAGCGCCACAGATAGTGGTGGGCCTTCTCTTCGTCCGTGGGCGCGGCAATGGGGATTACCTGGTATTCGCGGGCGTCCAGCGCCGCCACGACGCGGTGAATGGCGCCCCCTTTGCCCGCGGCATCTACCCCCTCGAAGGCGAGGATCGTCGATACCTTGGCCGCCTTGGCGCGGCGGGCCAGCAGGTTCAGCCGGCCCTGGTACTGCGCCAGCAGGATCTTGTACTGCTTGCGCGACAGCGACTGCGTCATGTCGAGTTGGCTCAGAACCGTGGGGCCCGCCGGCGCGCTCTCGGTCGGCGGCGGGTCTGACTGCCGCCGATGCGGCGCCCCCGCGGCTCCGGCCGACGCGGTCTGGAGGCGCGCCAAACGCTGCCGGATGGCGTCGCGCACGCGGGTCAGGACCGCCAGGGTTCGGTAATTGTGGTCTTCGCCCTCGATGATGTCCCACGGTGCGTGCCCCGTGCTCGTCTTCTGGATCAGTCGCTCGGCGGCCGTGGCGAAGGAGTCGTACATGCGCGCGTGGAGCCGTTCGGTCTCCGTCACCCGCCAGCGGGTCAGCGGGTTCCGTTCCAGGTCGCTCAGGCGCTTCTTCTGCGCCCGTTTGCCCAGGTGCATCCAGAACTTCAGGATCAGCGCGCCGTCGTCGGAGAGCTCTTTTTCAAAGGCGGCGATGCGGTCCAGGCTCTCGTGAAAGGCGCCCATATCGATGCGCTCGTAGGCCCGGTCCACCAGCGGCCGCGAGTACCAAGAACTCAGGTACACGCCAATGCGGCCTGCCGGCGGCAGCGCCAGCCAGTACCGCCAGTACTCGGGCCGGGCTCGTTCGTCCTCCGAAGGCGCCTCGAAGGCGCGGGTGATGACCCCGCGCGGGTCCATCCACTCGTTGAGCACGTTGGCCGTCTCGCTCTTACCGGCGCCGTCGACGCCGCCGAAGACGACCAGCACCGGGAAGGGGGCACTGCGCAGCTGCTGCTGGATTTCCAGCAGTTCGGTACGCAGTACCGGTTCCTGCTTCTTGAACTCGGCTCGCGAAACCTTTCGTCCCAGCTGCGCCGTCTCGAACACGGGTTGGCCTCCTGAAAAAAGCCCGGCGAACCGGACCGGTGGTGGATGCCCATGTCCTGCCAAGTAAACGCCAGGCGGGGTTGCCGGTCAAACGGGGCGCCGCCATGGACCCGCCTTTCACCGCCGCCGCCCGCCTGGGCGTCCGCGCCACGCCGCTCCCGGCGGCCGGTTCGGGCGTGCGGCGCCCACGGTACGGGCCGCGACGGTGACCGCCGCGGCCACCCTTGTTGAGGTAGGCGGAATCGCTATACTTGCGCCGTACCGAGGCAGGCACGGGCCGACGACGGCCGGGAGAAGAACCATGGAGATACTGGGTGGCCCGCTCTTCGGCGTCGCCGGCGCCGGCGAGTCCCACGGTCCCGGCATTACCACCATCGTCTTTGGTTGTCCGGCCGGTTTGTGGGTGGACCGGGCTGGCGTGCAGCAGTTCCTCGACCGCCGCCGTCCCGGCGGCAACAAGCTGGGGACGCCGCGCCGCGAGGCCGATGAAGTGGTGTTCCTGAGCGGCTTGTACGGTGACGACCACGATCAACTTCTGGCGGGTCCGTCCCTGCGGGTGGGCGGCCAACGGGCGGCCGTCAGCGTTGCCTCCTATGGCGCTGGCTACACCACCGGCGAACCCATCGCCGCGCTGGTGGTCTCGGCGGCCAAACGTTCGCGCGACTACGAGCAGTTTGCCGGCCCATGCGGCGAGGTGCGGCCGGGCCACACCGACCTGGTCAAACACTGGCAGTCCAGTGGCCACGCCGATGTCAGGGGCGGAGGACGTTCCAGCTTCCGCTCCACCATCTCCGATGTCGTCGGTGGTTCGATCGCGCGTCTGTACCTGGCCGCGCGACACGGCACGGCCATCCTTTCCTCCATCTGTCAGGTCGGCTCGCTGTGCAGCCAGGTGCGGCTGTCCGATCGCCTGGAGTCCCTGTGTCTGCAGGTGCGCGGCGGGCGCCTGCAGCCCGATCAGCTGGCCGCCCTCGAGGCCGAGTTGGCGGCGGCGCCCATCCGTTCCTGCGATGCGGACTTCGCGGCTGCCGCTGCGGCTCGGATCGCCGCCACGCGCAAAGCCGGCGATTCGCTCGGGGCGGTTGTCGAGGTCGTGGCCGTTAACGTACCGGCGTTGCTTGGCGAACCTCTGTACCAGAGCCTCAAGCTGCGGTTGATGGGCGCGCTGGGCGGCCTGAATGCGGCGCAGGCCTGCGAAGTGGGCGCCGGGACCGCGGTAGCCAGTCGCCTGGGCAGCGAGAACAATGACCCAATCCGGCGCACTGGCTACCGGGGCAACCACCATGGCGGGCTCATCGGCGGCATAACCACCGGCGCCCCGCTGGTGTGCCGCGTGTGGTTCAAACCCACCTCTACCATTGCCCTGCCACAGCCGTCGGTGCGCAAGAACTACGACGAAATCGAGTTCCAGCTGCGCAAGGGCCGCCACGACCCCTGCGTGGGCGTGCGTGCGGGCGTCACGCTGGAGTCCCGTTTGGCTATCGAGCTGATGAATGCGGTGCTGATGCGGCAGGCCGCCGGGGCGCAGCCGGCTGACCTGCGGCTTTTCGACCAGGGGATGTCGTCGTGACCGAGATCTGGGACTTGGGGCAGGTGGCGCGGTTGCCGGCGCCAGGGGACAACGTCGCCATCGCCGTGCAACGTCTGGAAGCCGGCACGGCCATCCAGGCTGGTGCGGTGCAGTTCCGCCTGCAGAGTACGGTCATGGAAGGGCATCGCTTTGCCGTGGCTGCCATGCCGGCCGGGGCGCCGTTGCTGTCCTGGGGGCTGCCGTTTGGCGTCGCCCTGCAGGCCATGGCGCCAGGCGACTACGTGTGCAACGAGGGCATGCTGGCCGCCCTGGCCGGACGCGACCTGGACTTCGCGTTGCCGGACCGGGCCAATTTCGCTGACTGCCTTACCCCGTATCACCTGGACGAGGCCGCCTTCTGTCCCGGCACCCAGGTCGCCCCGGCGGCGGTACCGGCCACCTTCCGCGGCTTCGACCGGGGTCCTCGCCGAGGTGCAGGCACGCGCAGCTTCGTGGTCGTGCTGGGCACCAGTTCGCGTACCGGCGGCGTGGCGCGGGTCGTGGCCGAGCAGTTGCAGGATCTGGCGCGACGCGTGCCGCGCCTCGACGGCATCGTCGCCGTCGACCACACCGAAGGGGGCGGCGCTGTTCCCAACAGCCTGGACCTGGTGCTGCGCACGCTGAGCGGTTTCCTGGTGCACCCCAACGTCGCCGCGGTGTTGGCCCTGGACTACGGCGGCGAGGCCGTGAACAACGCCCGGCTGCAGGCCTATGCCCAGTCCCACGGGTACCCGCTGGCCGATGTTCCGCACCGGTTCCTGAGCCTGGATGGCGCCCTCACGCGGCACCTGGAAGCCGCGGCTAGGCAGGTGAGTGCCTGGCTCAATGGCACGGTGTTGGCGGCCCGCAGCGAGCAGCCCGTGGCGCGTCTGCGCCTGGGGTTACAGTGCGGCGGTTCCGACGCCTTCTCGGGCATCTCGGGCAACCCCCTGCTGGGGGCCATGGTGCGCGAGCTCATTCGCCATGGCGGCAGCGCCAACCTGGCCGAGACCGACGAGTTGATGGGCGCTGAAGCCTATGTCCTGCGCAATGTGCGCGATCTGGACACGGCCCGGCGCTTCCTCGCCACGGTGGCGCGCTTCAAGGAGCGACTGGCCTGGCACGGCGAGTCGGCCGAAGCCAACCCCTCCGGCGGTAACAAGTACCGCGGGCTGTACAACATTGCCCTCAAGTCCATCGGCGCGGCCACCAAACGGCACCCCGACGTGCGGCTCGACGAGGTCATCGAATACGCCGAGCCCATGGCCGCGGCTGGGTACTACTTCATGGACAGCCCGGGTAACGACCTCGAGAGCATGGCGGGCCAGGTTGCCTCGGGCTGCAACCTGATCGCCTTCACCACCGGCAACGGGTCGGTCACCAACTTCCCGTTTGTGCCAACGGTGAAGATCACCACCACCACTCGGCGTCACCGACACCTGGCCCGCGACATGGACATCAACGCCGGCGCGTATCTGGACGGCGCGCCCATGGAGGACCTGGCGCGGCAGGGCTTCGGTGTGCTCTTGTCGGTGGCCGGCGGCACCCGGTCCCAGGGTGAACGCGCCGGCCACGCGCAGGTCCAGCTCTGGCGGGCCTGGCCCCAGACCGACGCCACGGCGCTGGCCACCCAGGCTGCCGCCTTGCCGGCCGGTGCACCCCTGGCCGCCGCCGGGACACCGCCGCCGGCATGGTCCTTCAGTGCCTGGCGCGGCGTTCATGGGCCGGCCGTGGAACGGGTCGGCTTGGTACTGCCGGCCAGCCTGTGCTCCGCCCAGGTGGCCTGCCTGGCGGCGGCACAGTTGAACGCTCGGGCCGCCGGCGGCTGGCCAGGGATCGACCGGTTCGTCGCCCTGCCTCACACCGAAGGCTGCGGCGTGGCCGGACCCGGCACCGATGGGATCTTCGAGCGGGTGGTGCTGGGTTACCTGGCGCATCCTTCGGTGCAGGCAGCCGTGGTCTTGGAACACGGCTGCGAGAAAACGCACAACGACTACATCCAACGCCGTCTGGCCCTCGCCCCACCCTTGGCGACGCCGCTGGGGTGGGCCAGCGTCCAGGGGGACGGCGGCAATGCGGCAGCCCTGGCCCGCGTCGAGGAATGGTTTGTCCGGTCCCTGGCCGCAGCTGGCGCCGGCGCGCCGGAAGCCGTTGGCCTGGCGGCCCTGCGCCTGGGGGCCAGTGCTGTGGGGCCCGTGGTCGATAGCGCCGCGGCGGCGATCGGCCAACTGGCGGCCTGGGTCATCGAGGCGGGTGGCACCGTGGTGGTTCCAGCCAATGCTTCCCTGTGGACGGCGCCTGCCTTTGCCGCCCAACTGGGACTGTCCGGTGCTCCGGAGCCCACCCTGGCCCATGGCCAGGCCCCCACTCGTGCCGGGCTGCACTGCATGGCCTGCCCCTCTGCCGACTGGGCCGAGACCGTCAGCGGCCTGGGGGCGACCGGCGTGCACTTGGTGGCGGTGCACATCGGCGAACATCCGCTGGCCGGACACCCGCTGGTCCCGGTGGTCCAGTTCAGTGCGCTGCCGTCGGTGGTGGCCCGCTATGCCGAGGATCTGGACCTGCATTGGCTGGACGGTGCCGCCAACCGGGCGACCGAGTTGCTTGAGTGCCTTGGCGAGGTGGCCTCAGGGCGCCGGACCGGGCGCGCCGATGCAGCCGGCAACCGGGTGTTCCAGGTAACGCGAGGCCTGCTGGGCGTGTCGATGTAAGCGCCAACCGGGCGACCGAGTTGCTCGGGTGCCTGGCCGAGGTCGCCTCAGGGCGCCGGAGCGGGCGCGCCGATACAGCCGGCAACCGGGTGTTCCAGGTAACGCGGGGCCGCGACCCCGCGTGGCCTCAGCGCTGTCCCCAGGCCCGCAACTGGGCTGCTATAGCCTCGACAATGGCCTCCAGGGCGCCGGGGGCCAGGCTCGAGCATTCCTCCTGGTACAGGCCTAACCCGGCCCGGTCGCGGGGCAGGATGTACGCGTGCGGCTGGTTGCACAGCACGCCGAACACCAGCGGCGTGGCTGGGAAGCGTTGCCGCAGTTCGCGCTGCAGCACATTGTACGGCTCGCCGTTGAGCCAGACCCAGACGCCGTCGCCAACCTGCCACAGCAGCGCGCGGTACCTTGACCGACCGTCGGCCGGCCAGTCCTCCAATCGCCGTTGCAGGCGCCGACAGCGTTCCACCCGGGCTCGGCACACAGCCGCCTCGGCGACGTCGCCACGCCCGCTGGCCGCATCCTGGGCCTGCTGCCACTGCGTCAGTTCTGCTGCCACGGCCTCCGGAGTAGGCACCGGACGGCAGTCCAGGTCGAGTTCCAGAGCCGTGGAGCGGAACCGGCACAGCTGCGCCGAGCGGTTGGCGTCGACCGGTTCGTGCGTCCAGATGCCCAGGGTGGCCCCGGACACTACCGGGCCCTGGTATACCATGGTGGTCGCCGGCGGCGGCATGGACTCCAGGGCCGCCAGCGCTGCATAGCCCAATTGACGACCGTTGCGGTCGGCCACCGCCGGGTCGCCGACGAAACCGTCCCGGGGGCCCAGATCGCCGCACGGGCCCAGGACAAACAGGCAGGGGACGCCCGTGGCCTGCGTCACCACCTCGCGCAGGGCGCCAATGTAGTCGGGACTGATCAGGCGGTTCGTCCAGGCCAGCGTTGTCGGGTGGCAGGCGTAGTTGACCACTACGGCCACGGGCTCGCCGTCCACCCGCTGCACGCGCACCAACTGCACGTGGTCGTCGGTGGCCCCATCGGGATCGGTGCCGCAGGTCCACAGGCCGCCCGCCGCGTCCCAGTGGTCACGGTTGGCGGCCAGACTACAGCGGCCGGTGGCGTAGGTCAGGTCCACCAGCGACATGCTCTGGCGCGCCATGGTCACGGCCTGCAGCAGGCGGCCCGGCAGCGCGGCCAGATAGGGCGCGATGTGCTCGCCCCCGGTCTCGGCGGCGCGGTCCAGGTCCAGGTTGACGGCGCTGTGGGTGTGCGAGAAGGTCACCGTCAGAGCCGGCGGCGCCAAACCGGCCAGCTCCTGCAGTCGCGCCAGCAACTGCCGCGTTTCCACGGCGCGCAGCCAGCCCAGGTCAAGGGTCAGCAGGACGTGCTCGCCCGGTTCGTCCGCGGGCGCCATGACAGCTGCCGCCGCCTGCAGTGGCCGGTGGATGCCCTCGGCGGCGTCATGGGCCGCGGCACCCCAGTTGCGGTGGTAAGCATTGGCCGGCGGGGTGATGTCCACCACGCCCAGGCCGAAGCGACAGCGTCCGGCTGGCGTCTGCACCTGGCTGCGTGTCATCTCAGGCCGCCGCCTTAGCCATGAGCTCGGTGAAATACCGGAACAGATGCAGGCTATCGTGCGGGCCCGGCGATGCCTCCGGATGGCACTGAATGCTGAACACCGGGTATTGGCGGTGGTGCAGGCCCTCGACGCACTGATCGTTCAGGTTCAGGCGGGTGATTTCCAGGCAGTCGGGCACCGAGTCGGCGCGGATGCCCCAACCGTGGTTCTCCGCAGTGATCAGCACGCGGCCGCTGGCGTGTTCCCGGATGGGTTGGTTGGCGCCGCGGTGGCCGAACTTGAGGTGGAAGATCTCCGCCCCCAGAGCCAGGCCCAGGATCTCGTGCCCTAGGCAGATGCCGAACATGGGCAGGCGGCCGACCAGCTGACGGCAGGTGTCAATGGCATGGTGCAGCGGCCGCGGGTCGCCCGGGCCATTGGACAGGAACACGCCGTCCGGCTGCAGCGCCAGGGCTTCTTCCGCCGTGGTGTGGGCCGGCACTACAGTGACCCGGCAACCGGCAGCCACCAGCTCCCGCACAATGTTCCGCTTGATGCCATAGTCAAAGGCCACCACATGCCAGCGCGCCTGGTCGCTGCCCGCGTGGTACGGTTCCCTGC
This sequence comes from uncultured Gemmatimonadota bacterium, assembly GCA_903893785.1. Lineage (GTDB taxonomy): Bacteria > Latescibacterota > UBA2968 > UBA8231 > UBA8231 > CAITNQ01. The sequence goes on along the minus strand of CAITNQ010000334.1, from coordinate 8,981 downwards.
AGGTGACCTGCTGCACCAGATCAACCCCTTCCAGGCCACTCCAGGCCCGCGCCTTGGCCAGCAGGCTGTCGCCGTCCAGGTCCACGGTTGACATGGCGGCGTTCATCACCCCGTGGATGCGCACGCGGCGCGTCAGTTCGCGCGTGTCTACGCCTTCAATGGCCATGATATGGCGCTCGGCCAGGTAATCCGGCAGCGAGCCCTGAGCGCGCCAGCTGCTAGCGATGCGGCTGCACTCGCGCATCACAAAACCACGGACCCAGCAGCGGTCCGACTCGTCGTCGTCCGGGTTCACCCCGTAGTTACCGATCAGCGGGTAGGTCATGGTGACGATCTGGCCGGCATAGGACGGGTCCGTGAGGATCTCCTGGTACCCGGTCATGCTGGTGTTGAAGACCATCTCGCCGAGGACCTCGCCACCGGCGCCGAGGGCGCGTCCGCGGAAGAGGGTTCCATCGCTGAGGGCGATCAATGCTTCCATCGCTGGCCTGGCTCCTTGCGGGGACGGAAAATCGGGCCTGCCGGGTAACCGCGGACCGCGCCGGCGCCGGCCATGGGCACCCGCCCCGGGCGGGTCGGGGGAGGGACGGGTCCGGCGGCCGGACCGACGAATGTACGCCACTGCCGCCGTTCGGGATAGATCCGCCGCCGGGCCCTGGTGACGGCCGCCGTCAGCACGCTGCAGGGTGGGTGCGGGTGTTTGACATGCCCCGGGCACCCTACTACTATTAGCAGTCTCGGTTTTCGCGGTTTGCGAACCACTGCGGGCCACCGCGCCGCTCGCGCGGAAGGGGGAGCCATGGCCGTCGAGGCGCAACGTCTGGCCGTGCTGGGTGCAGGCAACATGGGGTCAGCGCTGATCCACGGGCTGGTGCAGTGGGGGCACGTCGAGCCCGGCTGCATTACCGCGGTCGATCCGCGGCCGTCTGTCCGTCAGTCCCTCGATGCCCTGGGGGTCGCTACCACCGACCAGGCGCCCGCTGCCCTGCCCGGCCATGATGTGATCATCCTCGCGGTCAAACCGCAGGTCGCGCCGGCGCTGCTGGCGGAGCTGTGCGATCAGGTGGAACCCGAGCAGACCGTCATCTCGGTCATGGCGGGCGTCACCACGGCGGCCATCGAAGGCTATCTCAGTGGCAGCGTACCCGTGGTGCGGGCCATGCCGCAGACACTGGTGCGCCTGGGCGCCGGAGCGACGGCCCTGTGCGCCGGGCACCATGCCACCGCCGACGCCCTGGCCCTGGCCGTGGCCCTTTTCGAGCGCGTCGGCAGCGCCGTGGTGGTCCCCGAGTCCCTGATGGATGCGGTCACCGGTCTGTCGGGCAGCGGCCCCGCCTATCTGTACACGGTTATCGAGGCGCTGAGCGACGGCGGTGTGCGCGTGGGATTGCCGCGCGACGTGGCCCTGCGCCTGGCCGCGCAGACCGCGCTCGGTGCAGCTCGCATGGTGCTCGAGAGCACGGACCACCCGGCCGTTCTGCGTGATCAGGTCACCTCGCCGGGCGGGACCACCATTGCTGGGGTCCACAAGCTGGAGGAGAAGGGCCTGCGCGACGCCCTTATCAGCGCTGTCCAGGCCGCCGCCGCCCGGGCTGCCGAGCTCGGACGCCCATGATCGCGGTCATTGACTATGGCATGGGCAATCTGCGCAGCGTGCAGAAGGCCTTCGAGTTCCTGGGCTACGACGCGGAGATCGTCACCGATCCTCAGGTCACGGCGCGTGCCACCCATCTGGTGCTGCCAGGTGACGCGGCCTTCGGCGACGCCATGCGCAACCTGGAGCGGCTCGGGTGGGTCGCACGGCTGCGTGCTGAGGTAGCTGCCGGGAAGCCGTTCCTGGGGATCTGCGTCGGCCTGCAACTGATGTTCGAGGCCAGCGAGGAGATGGGCCAGCACGCCGGTCTGGGGCTGCTGCCCGGCCGGGTGATACGCTTCCCCGCCGGCCAGCGCGTGCCGCAGATCGGTTGGAACCAGATCTCTATTGAGCGGCCCTCGGTGCTCTTCGACGGCGTGCCCGACGGCAGCTTCTTCTACTTCGTGCACTCCTTCTACGTGGCCCCTGGTGATCCCTCGCACTCCCTGGCCGCTACCGACTACGGTATCCGCTACACTTCGGTCGCGGGTGGCGGGCGGACCTTCGGCGTCCAGTTCCACCCCGAGAAGAGCCAGGAGCGCGGCCTGCGCCTGCTGGCCAACTTCGCGCGCCTGGAGTGAACCGCGGTGCTGGCCAAGCGTATCATCCCCTGTCTCGATGTCAAGAATGGCCGCAATGTCCGCGGCGTGCGCTTCTCCGCTGACCGCGATGCCGGCGATCCGGTCGAGTTGGCGACGCGCTACGACCGCGAAGGCGCTGATGAACTGGTGTTTTACGACATCACCGCGTCCGCCGAAGGCCGCGCCATCGTTCTTGACCTGGTCCGCCAGGTGTCGGAGCGAGTCTTCATCCCGCTGACCGTCGGCGGGGGCATCCGCACCTTTGACGACGTCCGCCAGATCCTCAAGGGCGGCGCCGACAAGGTGTCGGTGAACTCCGCCGCCGTGCGTTCGCCGGACCTGATCAACCAGGCGGCGGCCAGCTTCGGCTCGCAGTGCATCGTCGGTGCCATTGACGCGTTGCGGCGGCCGACCGCGGCCGGCCAACCCCCCAGTTGGGAGATCTACGTCGATGGGGGACGGCGGGCCACCGGGCTGGATGCGTTGGCCTGGGTCGAGGAACTGGTGGCGCGGGGCGCCGGCGAACTGGTACTCAACAGCATCGACGCCGACGGTACCCGAGAAGGGTACGATCTGGCGCTGAACCAGGCCGTTGCCGCGCGCGTGGATGTGCCCATCGTTGCCTCGGGCGGTGCGGGCAACCTGGAACACATTTACCAGGTGTTGACGGAAGGGCAAGCCAGCGCCGCGCTGGCCGCGTCCATTTTCCATTACCAGGACTACACCATACCGGTCGCCAAAGACTACCTGCGCCAGCGCGGCGTGGTGGTGCGCGACTAATGGGTGCCGTGGTCAGTACAGCCGCCGGCGCCGCCAGCGCGCCGGTCGGCAGGCAGCGCCTGGGGCGCGTCCGTCGCCTGGTGGTCAAGATCGGCAGCAGCAGCCTGACCACCGCCGACCACCGCCTGGATCGGCGCGTGCTGCGGCGATTGGTAGTCGATGTGGTCGAGCTGCGACGTCGCGGCATCGAGGTGGCCGTGGTCACTTCGGGGGCGGTGGCTGCGGGCATGGGCCGACTGGGTCTGGCAGCGCGGCCGCGTGGCGTCGCGCAGTTGCAGGCGGCCGCGGCCGTGGGGCAGAACCTGCTGATGAACGCCTACGAGAGCCTGTTCGCCCGCCACGGCGTGCCGGTGGGCCAGGTGCTGCTCACAGCCGACGACATCCTGGACGACCGGCGTCGGTACCTGAACCTGAAGAACACCTTCTCCAGCCTGTTCGCGTTCGGGGCGGTGCCGATCATCAACGAGAACGACAGTGTCGCCGTGGCCGAGCTCAAGCGGCAGATTGGCGAGAACGACATGCTGGCGGCGTACGTCACCAGCCTGGTCGAGGCGCAGCTGCTGGTCATGCTGTCGGACGTAGAAGGGCTGTATAGCAGTTGGGGCGAGGGACCCCAGGGCGACGTGGTGGGCGAGGTCAGCCCCGGTGATCCGTTGTTGGTGCAGACCGGCGCGGCCGGCAGCGGCGTTGGCAGCGGCGGCATTGACACGAAACTGCGCGCCGCCCGGTTGCTCATGGCCTGCGGCGAGATGGCCATGATTGCCCACGCCCGTTGCCACCGGTTGGTGGATATCGTGGGCGGTCAGCCCGTGGGCACCCTGTTTGTGCCGGCACACCGCAAGCTGCCGAGCCGCAAGCGCTGGATCGCCTTTGCGTCGGCCTGCCACGGGCGCCTGGTCGTCGACCGCGGGGCCCAACGGGCCATTGCCCAGCAGGACCGCAGTCTGCTTCCGGCGGGCGTGGTCAGCTGCGAGGGCGACTTTGCCCCGGGCGACGCGGTTCGGGTGGAGAGCGAGGACCGCCAGGAGCTGGCCCGGGGTCTGGTGCGCTACGGGGCCGACGACCTGCGGCGGGTCCTCGGGCAGCGCATGGCGGACGTGACGGCCCTGCTCGGCCGGCCGGCCGTCGAGGTGATTCATCGCGACGACCTGGTGTTGCTCTGTTGAGCCGGGGCGACTCCGGGCCGCGCTAGCCGCTTACCCTTGTTCCGGGTGTTTGCCATGCCTTCCCGACCCGCCACTGCCAGTCCCTTGCCGACCGGCACCCGTCTGGGCCGCTGGCGCCCGGTGATTGTCGCCGTCGGCCTGGTCGTTCTGGCGGTCTTCCTGATTGGCGGCGACGAGGGCTTTTACCGCCTGGTGGACCGGCGTCGCGAGCTGCGCCAGCTGGAAGCCCGGGTGGACACGCTGGCGGCGCAGAACGACAGCCTGAAGCAGGTGCTGTGGCGCCTGGAGAATGACCTGGATTACGTCGAGAAAGTGGCGCGCGAGGAATACGGCATGAGCCGTCAGGGGGAGCACGTGTACCGGCTTTACTCCCCCCAGTCGGAGGCCCCCGCGGACCGGAAGTGAACCGTGGCCCGAACCATCGTCAAGAGCCGGGCCGTCGTCCTGCGGCGTCAGCGTCTGGGAGAAACCAGCAAGCTGGTCACCCTGTTCACCGAGGACTACGGCAAGCTGAAGGTGGTCGCCAAAGGGGCGCGGCAGCCGCGCAGCCGCTTTGGTGCCGCCCTCGAGCCGTTCACCGAGGTGCAGGCCGTCTGCTACCTGCGCGACGACCGCGAACTGCAGACGCTGAGCGAATGCGATGTAATCCGGCAGCACCCGGGTCTGCAGGCTGACCTGGAGCGGCTCTCGCTGGCCAGTGCGGCCGGCGAGCTGGTCGATCGCCTGACCGTCGAGGCAGAGCCCAACCGCAGGATTTACGCCTGCCTGGCAGGCGCTCTGCCGGCCCTGGCCGAGGTGGCCGCGGCCCAGGTCGAACCGGTCTTCTGGTATTTCCAGTTGCGGGTCGCCCAGGCGCTGGGATACCAGCCTGAGCTCTCCCAGTGCGTGGCTTGCGGCGGGGCGTTGGTGGGTGCGTGGCTGTGGTTCGGCGCTGAAGCGGGCGGGACGCTGTGCTCGGCCTGCGGTCAGGGCCGTGGCGTGCGCCTGGCGGGCGACAGCCTCCGTCTGCTGGGGTACCTGCAGCAGCTGCCCCGGTACACGGCTGAAGCCATGCCGCCGGCACCGGCTCGCCGCGGTGAAATCCGCGCCGCGCTGCGTCACTTTCTTGAGTTCCACGGAGGCGGCCGCCAACGTCTGCGGTCGCTCGATTTTCTTGAAGCCGTCGTCGGGCTCGACGAACGGGACGCCGCGCCGGCGTTACCGAACGGGCCAGAAACCGGAGTGGGTCATGGCTGATGTGATGGACAAGTTGGTTTCCCTGTGCAAGCGTCGGGGCTACATCTACCAGAGCTCGGAGATCTACGGCGGGCTCAACGGCTGTTGGGATTACGGCCCCCTCGGCGTCGAGTTGCTGCGTAACATCAAGGAGACCTGGTGGCGGGCCATGACCTGGCGCGAGGACGTCGAGGGCCTCGATGCCAGCATCCTCTTGCATCCGCGCGTGTGGGAAGCCTCGGGCCACGTGGAGAATTTCACGGATCCGCTGGTGGACTGCCGTGGGTGCAAGGCGCGCTTCCGGCAGGACCTGCTCACCGAGGCCCAGCGCGAGGCTGGACAGTGCCCGGTGTGCGGCCAGCGGGGCGTGCTGACCGAAGCCCGGGCCTTCAACCTCATGTTCAAGACCTTCGTCGGTCCGGTAGAAGACGACTCGGCGCGCGTGTACCTGCGTCCGGAGACCGCGCAGGGCATCTTCGTCAACTTCCTCAACGTGCAGGCGGCGATGCGCCAGAAGCTGCCCTTCGGCATCGCCCAGATCGGCAAAGCCTTCCGCAACGAGATCAACACCCGCAACTTCCTCTTCCGGACCCGCGAGTTCGAGCAGATGGAGATGCAGTACTTCGTCATGCCCGGGACCGAAGACCAGTGGTTCGACTACTGGCGCGAACAGCGCTGGCAGTGGTACCGCCGCATCGGCCTGCCCGAGGGCAAGCTGCGTTGGCACCAGCACCTGGGCGACGAACTAGCGCACTACGCCCGGGCCGCGTTCGATGTCCAGTACGAGTTCCCCTTTGGTTGGGGCGAGATCGAGGGCATCCACAACCGCGGCAATTACGACCTGTCGCAGCACGAGAAGTTCTCGGGCAAGGGGCTGCAGTACTTCGACGAGCAGACCCGCGAGAAAGTTACCGCCTGCGTCATCGAGACCTCTATCGGCGCCAGCCGGACGCTGATGGCCACCCTGGTTGAGGCGTACCGCGAAGAGGAGGTCAATGGCGAGCAACGCGTCGTCATGCGCCTGCATCCGCGGATCGCGCCGGTCAAAGCCGCCGTGTTGCCGCTGGTGCGTCGCGACGGCATGCCGGAGCTGGCGCGCCAGCTCGTCGATGAGTTGCGGCCCCATCTGCCGGTGTTCTACGATGAGGGCGGCGCCATCGGCCGGCGCTACCGCCGCATGGACGAGATCGGCACCCCGTACTGCATCACCATCGACTCGCAGACCCTGCAGGACGGCACCGTGACGCTGCGCGACCGCGACACCATGGCCCAGGACCGGGTGGCGGCCGCGGATCTGCGCCGCGAGATCGACACCCGCACCGAGGCCTGGGTGGCGGAGGCGTAAGGTAGTCGCCGCCTTGACCCTAGGGGTCCCGGAGTCTATCGTATATAGGTTACTGCCGGCCGCGAAAGTGGCGAAATTGGTAGACGCGCCAGACTTAGGATCTGGTGCCCGAGAGGGCTTGGGGGTTCGAGTCCCCCCTTTCGCACGGAACACTATCCATTCCCCTCCCCCCGAAGACGGGCAGTTGCCATTGCCGCACCGCACGCCGCAGGTTCCGCGCCGGTTCTGCGGGCCGGCTAGTGGCGGGGCGTCTGCTCGTTTCCCCCATGAGGTCGTGATCCGGTGAAGACCACCGTTGTTGAGACAGCTCAGTGGGCGCGCGAACTCCAGGTCGAGGTGTCGGCCGAGCGCATCGAGTCCGAGTTGAGCACTGCCTATCGTCGGTACCAGAAGCGCATTGAGATCCCCGGTTTCCGCAAGGGACACGCCCCCCTCAATCTGATCCGGACGCGCTACGGTGAAACCATCCGCGGCGAGGTGATCAGCGATCTGCTGCCGACATTCGTGCAGGAAGCCGCCCGTGAGGCCGGCCTGGTCCCGGCGTCGCCGCCGCGGATTGCCAAGCTGGAACATGAACCCGGACAGACGCTCACGTTCACGGCCCAGGTCGACATCTGGCCCGAGGTCACGGTGGACTCGTTCGACGGACTGGAGGTAACCCGAGCCGTCCACGAGGTCGGCGACGACGAGATCGACGGCCGCATCAAGTCCCTGCAGGAACGCCACGCTGCCGAGAGTGTCGTTGAGCGTCCTCTGGCGCCGGGTGACATCCTCATCGCTGATCTGCAGCGCATCGATGAAGGGGGCTCCGAGATCATCGGCGAGCGCTTCGAGGAGCGCCGTTTCCTGATCGGCGAGGCCGACGCCCCCAGCCCGGAGTTCGAGAGCGCCCTGGTGGGCATCAGTGCCGGCGAAAGCCGCGACGTGGGCTTCACCTACCGCAGTGACCTGCCCAACGAGCGCCTGGCCGGTACCTCGGATCGCTTCCGGGTCTTGGCCCGCGAGGTGCGCCAGCGGACTCTGCCGGTGTTGGACGACGACTTCGCCAAGGATGTGTCGGCGCAGTTCACCACTTTTGAGGAACTCCGTCAGCACGTGGCCACCACGCTGCGCCAGCAGTGGGAGTACATGGCCGAGCAGCGTCTGCGCTCCCAGCTGGTGGACAAACTCATCGAGCGGTACCCGTTCGAGGTGCCCGAGGGGATCGTCAACCACTTCCTCCGCTCCATGCACGAGGAGGAACAGCAGCGTCGCGGCCGGCGCGGCGAGCGTGTGGAAGCCGAGCATGACCACGAACCCAGCGACGAGGAGCGGCAGTCTGCCGAGCACCAGCTGCGTCGCCACCTGCTGATCGACGCAGTGCGCAAGCAGGCGGGTATCGAGGTGACCGACGAGGAGTTCGAGGCGCTGCTGGTGCGGCGGGCCGAAGAGGCCGGCGTCAGCGCCGAGACGGTGAAACGTTCGGGGCGGGCCGACAGTTGGCGCCGCGAAATGACCGAGGAACGCGTCTTCGCCCTGCTCCTCGAGCGGGCCCAGGTCAGCGAAGAGAAGGTCTGAGGGGGGAGGCCCTGATGTCCTTGATACCCATGGTCGTGGAGCAGACCGGGCGCGGCGAACGTGCGTACGATATTTACTCGCGCCTGCTGAAAGACCGCATCATCTTCCTCGGTTCTCAGGTCACCGACGAGGTGGCCAACGTGGTCGTCGCCCAGATGCTGTTTCTGCAGTCGGAAGACCCCAAAGCCGACATCCATCTGTACGTCAATTCGCCAGGCGGCAGTGTGACGGCAGGGTTGGCCATCTACGACACGATGCAGTGGGTGGCGTGCGACGTGGCGACGTATTGCGTCGGTCAAGCCGCCTCGATGGGCGCCGTCCTCCTGACCGCGGGTACGAAGGGCAAACGCTACGCGCTGCCCAATGCCCGCATTATGATCCATCAGCCGCTGGCGGGCGTCCAGGGATCTGCCGAGGAGATCTTGATCCACGCTCGCGAATTCCAGCGGATCAAGCAGCGGATGAACGAGATCCTGATCAAGCACACGGGACACTCGCTGGAGAAGGTCGAGAAAGATACCGACCGGGATTGCTTCATGTCGGCAGATGAAGCGAAAGACTACGGCTTGGTGGATCAGGTTGTCGCGAGCATGCACGTTGTGGGTACGGGAACTACTGGCAACACGGGCAGGTGAGACGGGTGGCTGTCACCCCTCATTACTTGATCTCGCCCTGGAATCTACTTGTAGGACGGCTCTCCGAAG
>CAITNQ010000333.1 GCA_903893785.1 uncultured Gemmatimonadota bacterium | reverse complement strand
GGCGCGGTTGCAGGACTCAGTCCAGCGCAGCGAGGCGCTTTTCCGCCTGCTGACTGAATCGACGCCAGCGCTGGTCTACATGCACGAAGGCCCCATCCTGGTGTACGCGAACCCGAGCCTGGAGCGCACTCTGGGCTACACGCCGGGCGGCATGGTGCAGCGGCCCTATCTGACGTTTGTGCACCCCGATGACCAGCAGCGCCTGAGCGAATACGGCCTCGCCCGGCTGGCGGGCCAACCCGCGCCGGATCGGTACGAGGCCCGTTTCCTGACAACCGACGGCGAAACCCGCTGGTTGGAGCTCAATCCGGTTGCCGCCCGGTGGCACGGGCGGCCGGTCGTCCTGGGCACGGCTCTTGACGTCACCCCGCGCAAGCAGGTTGAGCAGGAGAACCGGGCCCTGATCGAGGGGCTGCAGGAGGCCCTGGCGCAGGTCAAAACGCTGCGGGGGATTCTACCCATCTGCAGCTACTGCAAGAAGATCCGCGACGACCAGGGGTACTGGGAGCGGGTCGAGTCGTACGTCAGCCGGCACACGGATGCGCTGTTCACCCATGGCATGTGCCCGGACTGCTTCCAGAAGGCCATGAAGGAGCTGGAGGAGTCCCAGCGCCGGACCCGACCCGATGAGGCCGAGGCCGCCGCCGGCCCGGCTGCTCAACGGCCCTGACCGGCCGGCTGTACCCCGGGCGGCGCGGGCAGGCACCAGGCGTCGATGCGCTGCTGCAGGCGATGGTAATTCTGCTTCACATCATCGGGTACCCCCCACACCCCCTCGCCCTGGTACCACAGCGCCAGCGACATGTTGGCCACTACCGACCAGGCGGCCAGCACGAGCAGCACCGCCAGGCCGGTTCGGCGGCGCCCGGTGGGGGCCCCGTCGACCGCGGCCAGCCCGGTCGCCCCCGCGGCAATCAGCAAGGGGACGAAGTCGCCCGTGTAGCGCTGGGACACGACCACGGTGCAGAGCATGGCCGCGGCCTGGGGCGCAAAACCCAGGCCCAGCAGCACCAGGTCGCGGCGCGGCGCGGACCGACGGCGAAGCGACACGGCCGCGCCGAAAACGGCCAGACCCACCAGGGCCGACATGGTGTATGGCAGGCCCGCAGTCGGTTCCAGGTGGTCCATCCGAGCGCGCGGGTGCGTTCCGCGTGGCAGGCGGTCGAGCCGCAGCCACGGGAAGTGCTGCCGTGCCTGCAGGTGGGGCCGCAGCAGATAGGCGTCGGCGGTGTAGGTGACGTTCAGCAAGTGGAATTTGCGGTTGTCGAAGCGGGCCAGGCGCGTGGCGTCATACTGCGCCGAGTATTCGAACGGCGAACCGTCGAAGACGCCGAATTTCAGGTACCCGACGGCGTTGACGCTGAGGGCCCCGGCCACGCAGGCAACGCCTACCGCCGCGGCCAGTCGGCGGTGCTCGGGGCGCCGACCCACGGCCACCGCCGTTGCCCCCAACAGGGCCAGCGCGAAGAGCCCTGCTGGCGCCCGGGCCTGAACCGCCAACGCGGCGCACGCCAGCGCGCCCAACCAGGCGCGCGAGCCGGGTCGGGCCGACCACGTCAGCGCGAACCAGGCACTCCACAACGCCAAGGCAGCGCCGCACAGGATGGCTTCGTGGTATGTGTAGGCGCGGCTCCCAAGGAACAGCAGGCTGCTGCCCAGGCCGCACGCCAGCGTAAACAGGACGGTCGCCAGGGGTGAGGGGAGGGCGCCCGGGCCGCCGAACTGCCGCCGGGCGCGGCGCAGGAGGGCCCAGGCGGCGACCAGGCTGGCCAGGTAGTACGCGACCATAGCCGGGCGAGCCAAGCGCTGCCACTGCCATCCGAAGGCGACGAAGGGCAGGCGCAGCAGGGCGGGCGTGGGGCCGAAATAGCCGTAGAACCGGCCGTTGACCACAAAGGCTTCGCCGCTGATGGCAACGGCGGGCACGTCAAGGTGCCCGTGCAGCAGGCTGGCGGCCTGGTAGTCGTAGAAGTCGCCGAAGGACTCAGGGTACGCCAGCGCTCCAGTTCCGCCGGTGACGAGCCCCACAAACGCGGCCAGGCACACCGCCGCCGTGGCGACGAACCAGGCGTGGGACCGCAGCCGCGCCCCCCCGGCCCGGGCCAGTCGCGCGACGGAGGACCAGGCCCTCGGCGCCGCCGTCCGGACGACGCCAGGGAACCCGTCTGCGGACCCGGATTGCCGGAACGCCGCCCGCAGGCAGCGCCAGGCACGGCCAGGGCCCCAACAACGGGCCGGGCGCCTTCGGCTCAACGGGGCCGCGTCAGGGTCAGCCACAGCTCCCCCCAGTGGTCATTGCGGGCCTCTTCCCAGTCCCATGCCGTCGCCCCTGCACGGCAGCCGTTGTCCCGCCGCAGCAGCGTCGCGGGGCAGGGGGCCCCGCGCACGGGGCGTACCCGCCCCTGACCGGGCCCCTTGACGTCACCCTCTGGAGCGCCGCACTTAGACGCCACCAACCCCCTCGCCGGAGGTGAAGCCATGGAGATGCGGCCGGACTGCGTCTATCTGTACCGCGTCAGCGTCGACGCGACCGTGTTGCCCGCGGCCCAGTACGCCGACGCTGCGCGCCAGAGCTTGGCGCGGCTGGAGTTCCCCCTCCCGCGCGATGGCTCAGTGGTGCTCAAACCTAACATCACCATCCCAGCGGCGCCCGATACGCGCATCATCACTCACCCCGGGTTCGTCGTCGGCCTGCTGCAGCAGCTCATGGCCTGGGGGGTGCCGCGCGACCGCCTGACGGTCGTGGAGGCATGGCGCCCACACCGGCCGGACGCGGCCCAAGCCGTACCCCGCTTCGACCCTGCCCGTCGTCCGCGCGGCCAGGTCGGCCTGCCGGAACACGGCAGCTGGCGCCCGCCGGGGCCGCTGCCCGAGGTCAGCGGGTACGACGCCGCCCTGGCCGAATTGGGCCTGGCCTTGACGAACCACGACCTTTCCGACGGTGTGGTCGTGCCCGTGCCGGAGGGCGTGGTGTTCCACCAGTTGCGTTTCACTGCCTGGGCCGCCCAGGCCGGCCTGTTGGTCAACGTGCCCGTGGCCAAGTGCCATAACCTGTCCTGCACCACTCTGTGCACCAAGAACCTGCAGGGCCTGGTGATGAGCCCCCAACGCCACATGTGCACGTACCAGGCCGAGGACCAGCACCTTGCCGAGGCCGAGCTGTCACGACTGACCGACAGCGGCCTGAGCCTGCATGAGGAGCGCTTCTGCCACAAGCACGCCGATCTGCTCAGTGCCGTGCGGCAGACGGGCGTGCCGCGCCTGTGCGTGGTCGACGGCCTGGTCGGACGCGACGGCACCGCCTTCAATCAGGGCGCCAACCATGCCTTGGGGTGGGTGCTCCTCGGCGACAACGAAGTGCACGTGGACGCGGTGGCCACGTACCTCTTCGGTCTCAACCCGGAAGCCACCCCGTACCTGCGCGTCGCGGCGGCCCGCGGCCTGGGAACCCATCGCGTGGCCGATATCGAGGTAATCGAGCTAAGCACCGGCCGGGTGCTCGACAGCCGGGGTCTGGCGCGCTACCGGCACGATCCCGTGCTGATGCCTGTGGCTCGGTTCGCCGACGGCTACTACCCGCGCTTCCGCGGCGACGGCACAGTCGTCCCTTGGGCCCTGGATCGGGTCAACGAACAGCGTCGCGCCGATGGGCTGACGCCGGTGGGCGCTGATTGAGGCGGCCCCCGGCGGCGGGGGCGGCGGGCACGGCCCGGCCCCCCACCGCCCCGGCCCTTGTCTGCCTGGGCCTAGCCGCCGACGGCAGCCGGCGCCGTCACCGGGTCCGTCGACCGCGGTCCAGCAGCGACGCCGGTCACCGCGCGCGCCAAACCCACAGTGCCGCTGAGCGCTGCCCGGCCCCCGGGGATTCCTGCTGCCCGCCACGAGTGCCTTCAGGTCTCCATGCCCCGTGGACGGCAGCCCGGCGCCGATGGCACAGCCCGTCTCAGCGCCGTCTGAACGTGCCCGAACCCGTCACGTTGGCACTGCTGCGCCAGTCAGGTTGCCAGCACAACTGTGCGACCGGGCCATCGGCCTGGTCCACATCGTCGACCGAGATGTTGAGGCGGAACTCAGACCAGGGCCGCCCCTGCTGCTGGTTCAGCCAGTTGGTCGGGATGCGGATCTCGGCGACATAGCCCCCGGGCTGACGCCGGCACGCCACCTCGACGCCCAGCTTCGCCAGGCGGTCGCGCTGGAACAGCACCGCGTCGCCCGGGCCAGACCCCGGACTGGCTGCCACCAGCAGGTAGGCGTCCTCATTCCAGCCACGCTCGGCGGATCGATCGGGATCAGGCCGGGCATCCAGGCGCACCTCCACCGCGTCCTGTTCCCAGGGCAGGTGCAGCGTGTCCGCCACCACCTGGTCGTCGCGTACCTCCACGGCAAGCCAGAGCTGGTCGGCCGTGGCCTCGACGCCAAACCGCAGCGAGGCATCAGCCGCGCCCTGCCAGGACAGCGAGTCGGCCCGCACCTGTGCCGGTTGGCGGCACTCCCAACCCAGCCGTGGCCAGTCGACCAGATCGCCGTCGATACGGTGCACCGCGCCTTCGGGACAGGCCAGGCACTGGGTCACGATCAGCGGTGCAGCGCCCGTGAGCGTCACGGGCGCACCGCTGTCCCCGTGGACCGTGGCCGTCCAGGAAAAGGGCACTGGCGCCAAGTCGGCCACCCGTGTCTGGCCCTGCCACGTCCGCACTTTGAGCGGCACCGTCCGCGTGCTCCTGGCCGGCACCTCTAGGTCTACCTTCGGCGGGTCCACGGCCAACTGGTTCGTCGGCGTGAAGGCACCGGTCAGGCGCATGGCCGTCGCCGCGCGGTTCTGCACGTGCAGCGGGGTCACACCGGCGGCGAAACGCGCGCCCGTCACAAACAGTGGCAGCGGCGTCGCCAGAGGTCCTGACACCAAACCATCGACGACGGCGGCGGCCTGGGCCGTGCGCAGTTCCTTGCCTTGGACACCGTCGACCATCAGGTTGGCGATGCGTGGCCCCTGATCGTCCATGGTCACCCAGACCACCTGGTCGAACTCACCGTACAGGGGACCGCGCATGTTGCTGACGCCGCCCGTGGTGGCCAGGATCAGGTAGTCGGCGCCGTCGCGCTGCTCCTGCGTATAGTGGTGCGTGTGGCCGGCAAAAACCGTGTGGGGCCGGCCCTGCAGCAAGGCCGCCAGTTCCTGCCAGCGGCCCTGTTCGCCGTCCTGCCAGAGCGGTTGGTGCAGGAACACCAGGGTCCATTTGACCTGGCGGTGCTCTGCCAACGCGCCCCGGAAATAGGCTAGCTGCTCGTCACTGAGGTTCGCCCCGGCCGGGTCCTGGGTGTCCAAGCACAGGAACAGCACGTCGCGGTACACAAAGTGATAGTAAAGGCGGCCGAAGCGGCGCTGCCACTCCTGCACCATCACCGGGTTCGACACGTCGTGGTTGCCGGGAACGAAGAAGAAGGGCATTTCCAGACGACCTACCAGACCGTCCAGTTCAGCCCACTGGCCGCGCACCACGGTGGTGTCAGTGCTGTACCCCTCGACCAGGTCACCCACGCAGAGGACGAATTCCGGCTGCATCAGGTTCAGGCGGTCAATGGCCGCGGCGAACACGCCAGGGCGCTCGCCGCCCACGCGGTCGGCCATAACGGCGAACCTGAACCGCGCGGCAGCGTTGCCCCAATTCGTGTGGGTCCATGGATGGGGCTCTTCGACCGCGCCCGGAAGCCAGACCCCCGGTGGCGCGGGTTGGGCATACACTGAGGCCACCAACACCAGCAGAACCGGCAACGCAGCACGACTGCACGCGGACCGCGCCATCGACAACCTCCAGATAGGGGTGGGTGGACGCCGCAGAGACGGGTGGGGGCGCCCATTGTGCATGGCCCACAACAATCGAACGCCACGGTGCCACGGGCAACCCACGTAGCGGATTCCAGCCGGGAGTTCCACCGCGATTCATTGCCGTGGCGGCTTCGCCGTGGTGCGCGTGCCGTCGTCGACCACCGCTACCGCCCTGGCCCCTGTCTGCGGGGGTCTGGCGCTGACCACCTGGCAGCGGAACTGGCCGCGGCGGCTGTTGCAGGCCACCTTATGCCGCTTGAGACTGGCCCCTTCACCCCTTCAGCGCCCCCTGCCCCCGGAGCTGCTCTGCCATGGCAACGCCTGCCTTCCGCCCGCCTGCCGTGCCGCTGGTTGTCCACGATCCCTATCTCAGCATCTGGAGCTTCGACGATTGCCTCACGGACGGCTGGAGTCGCCACTGGACGGGAAGCACGCAGGCCCTTTGTGGCCTGGCGCGCATCGATGGCACCACCTGGCGCTGGGCCGGCCCTGCCCCGGCCTCGTGCCCGGCCCTGGAACAGGTGGAATGCCGTGTCGAGGCCACGACGACGCGCTACCGGTTCCGAGGCCCCGGGATCGTCTTGACGGTCACCTTCTTCTCCCCGGCCCTGGCGCGCGACCTGGTAGCACTGTCGAGCCCGGTGGCTTTCTTGAGCTGGAGCTTCGAAGCCATCGATGGCCGGCCTCACAGCGTCATTGCGTACGTGGACATCACCGGCGAGTGGTGCACTGACCGGGCCGAGCAGCCGGTGGCCTGGGGCCGGTTGCGGCAGGCCGGTACGGACACCCTGCGCATGGGTAGTCAGGCGCAGCAGCGCCTCAACCGCTCGGGGGACGATCTTCGCATTGACTGGGGCCACGTGTACCTGGTACCGCCCGCCGACGCGGTCACGGCCATGGCGGCAGCGGACGCGTGTCGCGGTGGTTTCGCCGCCACCGGCCGCCTCCCGGTAGACGACGATGTGCGTCAGCCGCGGCCGGCCAGCGACGCCTGGCCCGTGCTGGCGGCAGCCGTTGAGGTGCCCGCCGACCAGAGCCGGCGCGTGGTCATCGCGTACGACGACCAGGACTCGTTGCTTTGGATGCGTCGACCGGTGGTCAGCTACGCACACCACCACCTAGGGTCCTTTGCCGCCGTGCTGCAGCATGCCCTGCAGCAGGAGACCACCTGGACCAGGAACGCTGCCGAGGTGGATGCGGCCGTGCGTCGCGAAGCCACAGCCCGCGGCGGTTCCGACTATGCCGACCTGGTGGCGCTGGGGTACCGCCAGGCGCTGGGTGCCCACAAAATCGTGTGCGATATCGATGGCGAACCCATGATGTTCAGCAAGGAGAACTTTTCCAACGGCTGCATCGGCACCGTCGACGTGCTCTACCCGGCCTCACCGTTATTGCTGTACCTGAACCCGGCGCTGCTGGAGGCCAGCCTCAGGCCGCTGTTTGCGTATGCCAGCCTGCCGCGGTGGCGTTGGCAGTTTGCGCCCCACGACCTGGGCCAGTACCCGTGGGCCAACGGTCAGGTGTATGGCGGCGGCGAGGCCAGCGAAGACAACCAGATGCCGGTTGAGGAGAGCGGTAACCTGCTGATCCTGGCGACAGCGCTGGTCAAACTGGGCGGCCCCAGGGGCTTTGTCTCCGCCCATCTGCCCCTGTTGGACCGCTGGGCCGACTACCTGCTGGCCAAGGGCCTGGATCCTGTACACCAACTGTGCACCGACGACTTCGCCGGCCACCTGGCGCACAACACCAATCTGGCCATCAAGGCCATCGTCGCCCTGGGCGCGTACGCCGCACTGCTGGCCGAGTTGGCGGCCGAGGGACCGGCCAGCGTGGGCCGGCCCGCCGACTGTCCGCAGCCGGGAGGCGCACCGGTGGCCACGGCGGCCACGGAGACCTTAGCGGCCCGCAGTCAGCGCCTGCGCGAGGCGGCCCGGGACATGGCCGCCCGGTGGGCGCAGATGGCGGATGACGGCTCCCATTTCCGTCTCGCTTTCGATCGGCCGGGGACCTGGAGCCAGAAGTACAATCTGGTCTGGGACCGCGTCCTGGGTCTGGGGCTGTTCCCTGACTGGGTCTACGACCGCGAGATGGATTTCTACGCCACCCGGCTGCAGCGGTACGGCTTGCCACTGGACAACCGCAGCGACTACACCAAATTGGATTGGTGCGTCTGGACCGCCAGCCTGTCGCGCTCCCGCGAGGAGTGGGACCGCCACCTACAACCCGTGTGGCGTTTCGCCCACGAGTCGCCCTCGCGTGTGCCGTTGAGCGACTGGTATTGGGCCACCGATGCCCGCCAGCGGGGTTTCCAGGCCCGTTCGGTGGTGGGTGGCCTGTTCATGCCGCTCCTGCCCGGCGTGGCGGCAGTCAACGCGGCCGCCGACTGACCACGGGCGCGGGGCCGACGGCCGCCGGACCGGCCTGTCGGGCAGAGCCTGCGCGCCCCGTGGACCCTTTTCACCTGCAACAGCCGCGGAGGAGCGGGATGAATTCGAGGGAGCGAGTCGCCAGAACGGTCCGTTTCGAACTCCCGGACCGCGTGCCGGTGGACCTTGGTGGTCAGAAGGCATCGGGAATCGCCGCCGTGGCCCACGACCGCCTCAAGCGCGCGCTCGGGATGACGGGCCCCACGCGCGTGGCGGACGCCCGCTTGATGATCGCCGTCATTGACGAGGCGGTACGCCAGCGTCTGCGCGTCGACGTGCGCCCCATCGACATGACCCTGATCCCGGCGCTCAGGCAACCCGAGAACCGCTGGGTCGCCAAGACGCTGTTCGACGGCACCTCGGTGCTGTACCCGCCTGAGACCGCCATCGCCGAGGACGCCGACGGGAGCTGGGTGCTGCTCAACGCCGACGGCACGCGGTCCGCCTACCGCATGCCTCGCGGTGGCTACTACTACGACGACCAGTCATTCGACCGCGGCGGCGGCATCGAGCCGACGGAGTTCGCCCCGGTCGACGACATCAGTGACGAGCAGTTGCAGTTGCTGGCTGACTACACCAGGGAGCAGTACGAAACCACGGACCAGGCTCTGCTGGGCTGGGGTTACGGCGTCTGCTTTCTGGGGCTCAGCCTGATTACCGATCGCCGCAGCAACGTCACCCAGGGACAGCCCAGCGAATGGATGATGATGCTGATGAGCGAACCCGACACCTGCCACGAGATGATGGCCCGTTCGGTGGAAGCCACCATCCGCTGCCTGTCGTTAGTTCACCAGGCCACCGGCGACCGTTGTTTCGCCTGGGGCATCGCCGCCGACGACAGTGGCACCCAGCGCGGCGAGTTTGTCAACCCGGACCTGTGGGCGGAGATGATCAAGCCCCACTACACCCGCCTGTGCGACTGGATTCACCGCCACACCCCCTGGCGCACCTTCTTCCATTGCTGCGGATCAGTGTACCACCTGATCCCGCATTTCATCGAAGCCGGCATCGACATCCTCAATCCAGTACAGACCTCGGCCGCTAACATGGACCCTGGCCGTTTGAAGGCCGAGTTCGGGCGACAGATGGTCTTCTGGGGCGGTGGTGCCGACACGCAGAACGTACTGCCTCGGGCCACCCCGTCTGAAGTACGCGAGCATGTGCGCGAACGCCTGGCCATCTGGGCGCCCGGCGGCGGTTACGTGTTCAACCAGGTGCACAACATCCAGGCGGATGTGCCGCCGGCCAATGTGCTGGCCATGCTCGATGCCGCCCGTGACTTCGGCACCTACTGACGATCGCCGCGCCGGCCGTCACGGATTCGGCTTCGCCGCGCGTCGCGACTCGGCGACGGTGGGTTTGGCTTTGGCGCGCGCGATGTGCGCCGGCGGCGCGGCGCGAGTACCGCCGGCCGTTACCGTCGCGCATTTTCCTCGTACATGGCCAGTATGTTGTCGTCGGGGATGTCGGCGATCAGATCCTGGCTGCCGGTCATGATGTAACCACCGCTGTCCCGCGTCAGGGCCCGGTAACCGCGCACCATCTCGCGCACGGCCGCCGGTGACTCGAACGGCAAGGTGTGCTGCGTGTCCACGGCACCATGGAAGCACAGACGAGCGCCGAAATCACGCATCAGTCCGGCGAAATCCATGCCTTCGGCTCGCACCTGCACCGGATCAACGACCTCGACGCCATCAGCGGCAAAGTCGGGCAGCAAGGCCCGTACGCTGCCGCAGGAGTGCTGCATGACGCGGCAGCCAAACTCGTGCGCCAGGTCAAAGTAGCGCTTGAGCGGCCGCCGCAGGAACCGCTGCCAGCATTGCGGCGAGACGAACAGGCCGCGCTGCGTGCCGAAGTCGTTGCCGAAATAGGCGATATCCAGCCGGCCCGCGCAGGCGGTGAAGAAGCGGCGCGTCACCTCGATCTCGTAATCAACGATGGCCCGTGTGATCGCCTCGACAACGTCTGGCTTCGTGTGCATCCAGACGAAGTAATTCTCCTGCCCGATCAGCCAGCCGACTTCGTGGAAGAAGGGGCTCCAGGTACTGCCAAAGGTGGCATACGTGCTGTGGTGCCGGGCCAGCTCGTCGGCGATACCGGTGTAATCGAGCGCGTCAGGCGATGGCCATGGATGCGCGAGCACGTCGTCCACGCGGGTGTCTTCGCCGAACGGACTCAGGCGTTTGGCCGGATCGTCATCGGCCCGGTCGGGATGGTACCGCAGCCCCCACATGGTCCGGCGGTAGCCCTCCGCATCGGGTTCGCTGTCGGGTTGGTAGTACGAGAAGCGGATGCGCCGCATGTCCACTTGCAGCAAACGCAGCAACTCCTCGTAGTCGGCCACGCCGGTCCGTCGCATCAGCCGTTCGGTGACCTCGGTCAAAGCCGAGTAGTTCGCCGGTGCGCGGTCCGTGGGCAGATGGTCTATCGCGGCCAGTACGCGCTCCCGTGGCAACACCGTCGACCCCCTTTTTCTGCCGCGCCGACAGCGAAGATCGCGCGGCGGGTTCCCGGGCCCGGATCGACCGACTGCAGGTCACCAGGCACGGCCCGTTCCCGGGTTCGGCTGGCCGGGCCCTGGTCCGGGTCACCGCCGCCAGCCCCGGCACCCGCCTGGTGGCCGCCGGTCCGGCTGGACGCCAGCGCCCGGCCATGCGTACACTCTGTCAGGGGACGG
>CAITNQ010000332.1 GCA_903893785.1 uncultured Gemmatimonadota bacterium | reverse complement strand
CTGGCCGAACAGGCTGCCATCGGCGGCGCGGGCTTCAGTGACGCCGTCTGAGTAAAGCAGGAAACGGTCGCCCGGTCCGAACGGTACGCAGTGCTGCTCGTAGCTCTCGTCGGCGCTGAAACCCAGCGGGACATTGTCGCCCTTGAGCTGGACGCAGCTGAGGGTGTCGCGCCGCAGGTGCAGCAAGGGGGTGTGGCCGCAGTCGACGAAGGTCAGACACTGCTGGGCCAGGTCGAAACGGGCGTAGCACAGGGTGACGAAGCTACCCAGGGACACGAGTTCCGGGGTGGTCTGCCGATGCACCTCGTTCACCACTTCCGCCGGACTGGGGGTGCGCGGCCGTGGCAGGGCGGCCAGCGAGCGCACCAGGCGCGCCTTAGTCGCCACGCCGAGCAGGGCGGCGGCGATGCCTTTGCCCATCACGTCGCCGACCACCAGATCAAAGGAGTCCGGGCCGTTGACAAAGAAGTCGTAGAAGTCACCGTCGATCTGCAGCGAGCCAACGCTCAGGGCTGCCGCGTCCCATTCGCCGCTGACGGGCGGCTCAATGCCCGACTGCAGCAGTGTCTTCTGGATGCGGGCACCGATGTCGGCTTCCTGCCGGCGGCTGGCCATCAGGTCCTGGTTCAAGCGCAGCAGGATGTCGTTCTGCTGCCGGGTCAACTCCACCAGACGACGGTTCTCCTGCACCAGCTCGGCCCGTTCTACGGCCTGCCGCAGGGCCTGCCGCAGTTCTTCGTCCTGCCAGGGCTTGGTCAGGAATCGGTGCGCCGCGCCCTGGTTGATCGCGTCAATGGCCACCTGCGTATCGACGTACCCGGTCAGCACCAGACGCATGGTGTCAGGGGCCAGGGCGCGGGCCTGCTGGAGCAGTTCCACGCCCTGCATGCCTGGCATGTTCTGGTCGGTCAGCACGGCGGCAAACGCTTGCGTCGCCAGTTGCTGCAACGCTTCGTCGGCGGCGGTGGCGGTGACCACTTCCCAGGGCTCCCGCCGCAGGGCGCGGCGCAGGGCGCTCAGGACGTGGGGTTCGTCATCGACCAGGAGAATCCGCGGGCGTGGAGACGAGGTCATCGAGCAGTTCCTTGGCTGCGTGCATAGCCGGCGTCACGGCCGTGCGTACGGCTGACCACCGGTTGCGGGCCCGCCGGCATCGCCGGCGGTGCGGTCGGGTACCCAGGTTCCCGCGTACTCACTTGGCGCTGTCCGGCATGGCGACTCCGGGCAGGCGCAGCGTTACCACCGTACCCTGGCCCGGGGTGCTGCTCAGGCCGATGGTGCCGCCGAGGCCCTCGGCGACTTCGCGGGCCATGGTCAGCCCGAGGCCGGCGTGGCCTGATGCCTGGCGGGTGGTGAAGAAAGGCCTGAACGCCTGGGCCTGGGCTTCGGCGGCCATGCCCTCGCCGTCATCGGTGACGCGGATCCATACGCCGCCGGCCTCCGACTCGGTTTCCACCGTGATCGTTCCCCGGTGCGCCAGCGCCTCAACGGCATTGCTGACGATGGCCACCAGGGCGTGGACGAGTTCACCGCCGCGGACCGCCACCGGCGTGGTGGCACTCAACCGGCGGACCACCCGCGCGCGGTGCTTGAGATCGTTGGCGACCACGCGCAGGGCATCTTCCACGCAGCGATTGGCATCGGCCGGATGGGCCTCGGCGCCGTCGCGACAGGCCAGTGCCCGCACGCTGCCCAACAGGTCAGTGATGCGTTTCAGCCCCTCGGTGCAGTCGGCCAGCAGCTTGTCGGTGTCCTCAAGGACGAACTCGAGGTCATCACGGGCGTGCAGCTCCGCCAGGCGCGCCAGCGCCTCGGCCACCGCCGGCGTCGCCGTCGTAGACATGGCCTGCTGCAGGGACCGGTACTCGCGCAGGAGGCTGCGGACCCATTCCCAGTATTCGCAGAGCGCCCCCAGGTTGCCCGAAACGAAGCTGACTGGGTTGTTCAGTTCGTGGGCGATTCCGGCGGTCAGCGAACCGAGGCGCGCCAGGCGCTCGGTGCGCAGCAGGTGCGCCAGGACAGCGTCATCTGGCGGCATGGCTGGTTGCAGGCGCGGGTCGGCTGGCCCCACGGGAAGGCCTGCCGATGACCCTTCGCTGGCGCAGCGCCTCTTCTCACACACAGACGGACCCTCGCCGCTTTGTTGTGACTATCATGACTAAAATAACTAAATATCCATGAGCTCTACGTCAAGTCCACCACTGTTGCTGGACCTGGCCGGACGGCTCGGTGGTTCCGGCACTGTCCCTGCCAAGGCTGCGCGCCAGGGCGTGCAGGTTGCCGGCGGCACCGCTACCGGGGCAGCGCGGCGCGCAGTACCTGGGCCAGGTCAGCGAAGCGTTTGCGATAATCGGCTTGGCTCCGCTCGATTACCTCGCGGGCCTCGTCGCGGCCATAGATGTGCGTGATCTCGCAGACGGGTGTGGTGGCCCCGGGAGCTTCCTTGTAGGTCAGGAAGTAGTGCTGCAGACGCTGCACCAGGGACACGGGGCAATCGCTGATGTCCCGCATGCCACCATATACGGCATCGCCCTTCAGGACGGCGATGATCTTGTCGTCGGCCTCAGCCCCGTCGAGCATACGGAGGCCGCCAATGGGGATGGCCTTCAGCAGAATGTCCCCGTGGGCGATCGTCTTCTCGGTCAGGACGCAGATGTCCAGGGGATCGCCGTCGCCAACCAACTCGCCGCGACCGGTACGGGCCGCCGACAGTGCCGCGACCTGTTCGGCGCAGAAGGTCTGCGGCACCAGGCCGTAGAGACTGGGGCAGACGTTGGAGTACCGCTGCGGGCGGTCGATAGTCAGGAACCCGGTGGTCTTGTCGATCTCGTATTTGACCGTGTCTGTCGGTACCACCTCGACATAGACCGTCACTTCGTCCGGCGCGTGGTCGCCGATGTACACGCCGTGCCAGGGGTGGGGGCGGAACAGCAATCCCATCGACGCCACCAGCGGGTCTACGCGGTTCCCTTCCATGGTCTCTCCTCCGTGGGTGGAGGGCGTCGGTGGAGGCCGGGGTCTGGTGTACCCGGGCGGCGTGGGGCTGGGGGGCGCGGTGACGCAGGCCGGGGGCGCGGGGACGCACCAACGCCCATCAGAAGATACGTGCGTGCGCCGTGCGGCGCGCCGCTTTTGTTCGAACGCGACCGCCGGCCCAGTGCGGGCGCCAGCACGCGCCCACGCCGGGCCGGCACGTGCGGCTGAGTCCGGCGCCTGCGAACCGCCGGGGCCTGGCTGTCTTGCCGCGCCGTCTCGTGCGGTGCCGCGCCTCGTTTCGGCGCGGGCAGCAGCGGCAGTTCAGCCACCCTGCCCACGCGCCAGGCGGGTCGGGTCAGGCCAGGCCCACGGCCGCCAGGTGCCGCAGCAGGTCCCGCCGAGGTCGGACCGCAGGGCGTCGAGCGCGCTGCGCCCCCCACGCCAACAGGTTCACCAGCAGGCGGTCGGCCGCCGGATGCTGGTCCAGGTGCTCCAGCAGGCGCAGCGTGTTGAGAACGAAATGCCCGCCCAGGAAGCGGTAGGCTCCCAGCACAATGCCACTGTAGTACCCGCCGGCGCAGGGGTAGCCCAAGGCGAAGGCGGCGGCCACCACTTCGTCGGGGACGGCCTGGCCGCTGAACTGGCGCTTGGCGATCACCGGTCCGTAGACATCCCAGTCCAAGATGCCGCCGCTGGGCAATTCGGCGAACACCGGGTGACGCTTGGCGACGCATTCCTTGTGGTACAACCAGTCCCAAACCTCGTTGCACTGGCCCTTGGGGGTCAGCGGTAGCCAGCCGACCGGATCCGCCCCGCGGGTGAAGGCTCCCGGCTCCAAGAAGATGGCGCACGCGCCTTGGGCGACGCGCGTCATCAGGCCGCGCCAGCCCTCCAGGTCGTCCCGGTGCTCCTCGGCCCCGCCGATCAGGATGACCTCACGCCCCGTGGCCGCGGCGGCGGCCAGCGGCTGCGAAACGATTCCGTGCGCGGCCAGCCACGCCACCACCGGGGGCGCCAAACCCCAGGTGAGCACTGACGCGCCAACCTTCACCCGGGCCAATGGCGGTGACAGGCGCAGGTTCAGCCGCCCGCCCGCCGGCGCCCCGCCCCGCTCCATTACGGCCGCAAACTGGTACGAGCCCGGCGGTCCGTCGATCGTGACATCGGCGCGTACTGCCTCGACGGCCAACGGCGGCTCGCCGCCGGCTCCGGCGGTTGGCAGGTGCAGCCAATGGCGGCGTTCCCAGGCTACGCCCGCGGGCCCGAACAATCGGTAGCGGCAGGGGTAATCCCCCGGTGCCAGCACGTCTTCATTGGCCAGCACCGCCTCGATGGCCAGGGGCCGGCCGACGTATTGGTGCAGGGGGCGGCTGAACAGGCACCAGCGCAGCGGCGCCCAGCCATCACTCAGCGCTTCGAACGCCCCGGGCTTCCACTCGCGCCAGAAAGTCCACACGCCCTCGCCGGTCATGCCGTGGTCCAGCATGCCCGTCAGGTTGTAACCGCATATCTGCGGGTTGGCGCGCAGCAGGTCGAAACCGAGCAGTCGCTGGCGCGCGTGCAGCCGCTGGCTGTCGCGCAACATGTCCTCCACATCGGCATACACCTGGTCGAAACCCCAACGCTGCCAGTCCTGCGTCAGGCTGTCGGCCATGTGCTGCATGAGCGTGGCGTCCTCAAGGTCGGGCGGCAGCCCTGACTGCTCATAACAGCGCACCTCGCGCACCGCGTTCATCAGGCTGCCGATGCCGTACTCAGAAACGAATACCGGCCGCGTCCCCCGGCCCACCGTGCGGAGGTGATCTTCCACCTCCCGTGAGTGCGGGACGCTGGGGTACATGTGCACATCACCCCCGCCGGGTTTGTACGCCGGGATGGCCGGGCCTTCGTCTCGGCATGGCGGCGCCGCCGGGGCTTCGGCGCCCCAGACATGCTCCCAGGTCGAGCTTCCCGGGTTGCTGACCGATCCCAGGTGCCACTGGCCGTCCCAACGACCGCTGCCCAGCAGCACCAGGCGCGCGTCGTCGAGGGCGCGCACCAACGGCAGGCTGGCGACCGCGTGACGGAACACCGGGCCATCGCCGGTCTCGTTGAGCAGCCCCCAGATGACCACGCTCGGGTGGTTGCGGTCGCGCTGCACCATCTCGCGGGTTGAGAAGTCGAAGCGGCGGCCCATCTCGGCGGAGTCTTCCAGACACCAGCCGGCCAGCGACTCCTCGTACACCATCAAGCCAATCTCATCGCACAGGTCGAGCTGGTATGGGTGCCCGACGCCGGCGATGAAGCGCACCATATTGTAACCACAGCTCTTGGCGTACAGCAGGTCACGCCGCAGCAGGTCCGGCGCCGACGGCGGCGCCACCACCTGGCCGCCGGGGCTGTGGTTCCCGGTGTGGGTGCTGCGTACCAGCAGGCGGCGGCCGTTGAGGCGGAAATACCCGTCCTTGACCCTGAAGTCGCGGCAACCGCACCGCACCGAGCGCTCGTCGCTGCTCCCGGGCGGCGCGGCCTCCCAACGGGCCGTCACCCGGTAGAGATAGGGGTCATCGAGGTCCCACAACCGCATGCCGTGGATCTGCACCTGTTCGGTCAGGCACGTCAGGCCCGGCATCAGTTGCGCGCTCTGGCGCGTTTCGTGCAGCGCTTCGCCCCCGGCCGCGGGCGCCACAGTGACCGCCAGCACGCCGCCCGCCGTTTCCGCGGACGCGTTCCGCAGCGAGACCTGCACTTGGATGACGCTCGCCTCGACCTGCGGCCGCGCGTACAGGTCCTCCACCCAGACCGGCGGCACCAGCAGCAGCTCCACCGATTCCAGCATCCCGCCGTAGTTGTAGCTGCCGCCCGTGCGGTGGGGCACGGTCTTGTTGCGGTGCGGCGTCTGGCCCAGGACCAGGCCGTCGATGGGCTCGTTGACCGGGTTAACGACGCGCACCGCGACGCGGTTGGAGGCTCCCGGCCGCCACACGTGCGTGGCATCGAGCACAAACGGCGTTTCGCCGCCTTCGTGACTGCCGATCAGGTGGTCGTTGACCCACACCTCCGCCAGATAGTCGACCGCCCAGAAGCGCAGCAGCCAGCGCCCATCCGGCCGCGGGTTGAGCGGGGCCTCCACCTCGCGCCAGTACCAGGCAACGCCGTGCTGCCCCGGGAACTCGGCCTGCAGTGGCCAGGGCACGCGCATGGGCCGGGCTTCGGCGCGCGGGCCCTGCCACCACCCGGCGGCGCGGCCGCTGTTGTCAGGGTCAAAGGCCGCACTCCAGCTACTGTCGAGGTTGATGACCATGGTTCACCTGCTTGTCGGGGGAACGGCAGACGGCATGGCCGCCAACCCAGTAACACCGCCTGCCCGGCCGCTGTCGTCAAGCCGCCGCGACTGACTGGTCCCCTGACCTGACGAGCCGAGTGCCGGCAGGGCTTTCGAGTCCCCCGATCGGCCCCGGTGCGGTCCCTCGCGACGCGCCGGCGGCGCCGTGACCCACGTCACCGGCGGCGCGGGCCACCAGGCCAGTTGCCCGGGCGGTCACGGATGCTTACCGTGACAGGGGGTTGCCGCCGTCCCGGTCAGCGTGGCGGGCGTTCCGACCGGTCCTCTTTGCCGCGGATTCAGTCATGCACGAGTGGTGGATCGTCATTACCATCGTCGCCCTGGCTCTGGCGTTCGACGTGGTGAACGGGTTCCACGACGCGGCCAATTCGGTCGCCACGGTGGTGTCTACCCGGGTGCTCTCGCCCGGGTGGGCCGTGGTGTGGGCCGCCTTCTTCAACTTCATCGCTTTCCTCGTCTTCGAGACCAAGGTTGCGGCCACCATCGGCAAGGGAGTGGTGGCCCCGGCGGCGGTGACCCTGCCGGTGGTCACTGCGGCCCTGGTGGGCGCGATTGCCTGGAACCTCATCACTTGGTACGGCGGTATTCCCAGCAGTTCGTCCCATGCCCTGGTCGGCGCCCTGGCTGGCGTGGCCGTGGCCCATCAGGGATGGGGGGTACTCAATTGGGGCGGGCTGCACGAGAATGGCCTGCTGCGCATTGCGGCGTTCATTCTGGTAGCCCCCATGCTGGGCATGGCCATCGGCTGGGTGCTCATGCAAACCACGTACATGCTCTTCCGCAATGCCACCGTGCGCGGCGTCAGTCGGCTCTTCCGCCGCCTGCAGCTGTTGTCGGCGGCACTGTACAGTCTGGGCCACGGCGGCAACGACGCCCAGAAGACCATGGGCATCATCTACGCCGTGCTGCTGGCGGCCGCTCCTCTCACCCACATGACCACCAAAGACCCTGTTCCCCTATGGGTGGTGCTGGCCTGTCAGCTGGCCATGGGCCTGGGTACCCTCATGGGCGGTTGGCGGATCGTGCGCACGATGGGAACGCGCCTGTGCCACCTCCAACCGGTCCACGGCTGCAACGCCGAGGTGGCGG
>CAITNQ010000331.1 GCA_903893785.1 uncultured Gemmatimonadota bacterium | reverse complement strand
GGTGCCTCCACTTCCACTCGCCAACCGACCGCCCATCGCGAGCAGATAGCCTAACCCAATGTACGCCCCACTGCATTGCTGATTGCATCTTTTTTGCCTCGGTGCGTTATGTCGTCATTTCGCTGTTTCTAGGGCACTGGCTTCTGGTGCAATTGCACACCAACCCTGGTGCAAGATCACACCAAGGCCTGTGATTCGCGTCGAGTTACTGGTGCACCCACGCACCAGGCTCTGTCCATTTCCGCACCAGCAGTGTTCCATTGCCGAACCACGCTTGGTCCACCTGCGCGCCAACGTGCATGCGTCCGGCTGCGACAGCACCGCACCCCACTGACGGGTCGCATTGCTCCGGTTGCGCGTCGCTTCGTGGCGACGCGACGGGGCCTACTCCCACAGCCTGTGCCTAGCCTTCACCGACTCGGAGCCAACGCCACGCAGCCCGACCGGGATGGACCGTCTTGAGAGGTAACCCGCGAACTGCAGAGTCCCTGCCTGATGTACCGTGATTCGCGCGCTCCTGAATGACTACTTAATGGCCCGGCAACTCCCCCGTCCCTACCGAAGGCGACTGGGCTGCGTCGGCGTATTACGGTTGTGCAGCAGACGGGGCTGACGGGTCAGCCCCTCGTTGAGCACCGCAGCAGGGTACCGCCGGATTCCGCTGGCAGAACACAGACCAGACCGATTGGGGGGCCCACGAATGGGCGTAAGTGCGGCAGCAGGACCGGGCCCAAACAGAACAGTCCCCGCCAAGGACTAGGCCTCGACGGGGACCGCGTCTCCGAACGCACGGGCAGGACCTACTTCATCAGCACCATCCGTGTCACCGCCCGGAAGTCGCCAGCCTGCAGCACCCCCAGGTACACACCGTTACCCACGGCTTCACCCGCCGCGTCGCGACCATCCCAACGCACCTGATGCGACCCGGCTTCTTGGTGACCCGATACCAGATCGCGAACTAGCTGCCCGGTCACGGCGTAGACCTGCAGGTGCACCTCACCGGCTTGCGCCAGACCATAGCGGATCGTCGTCGTCGGGTTGAAGGGGTTCGGGTAGGCGCCGTACAGCACCGATGATGTCGGTACGCCGCCTGTTACGGAAGCGTCTGGGGCGGCCGCCACGAGGTCGCGACGCACCACTTCGCCAAACTCCGTCCACTGCACCCTCGTACCCGTAGCGACGCCGTTGACCCGGACCATCAGGTATTCGCCGACCGTCGCCCCTTCGTCGACGGAGGTCTCCGGGTCGTCCAGATAGACGGGCAGATACCCATACAGACCCGGCGTCTCGACGGTGCACCAACCTGCACTGTGACCCGCTTGATCGACCACATCGACCACCGTGCCCACCGGCGCTTCGCCACCGTTCGGGGTGAGGACCTGACCATAGATGGCCACCCACTGGTCCGTAGGTAGTACGGGGCCGTCGTCGGCCACAACCCGAGCTGACGGCGTCCCCGGTGCCGGCGACCCCGGGTATACCAGGGTGCCGTTCTCGGCTACCTTGACCCAATACCCGAACATCGGGGCCAGCACCCGCAGGGTGTTGAAGCTACCGCCGCCGGGCGTGTACAGCTTGCCGCCCAACAGCCCGGTGTTGCGCAGGGTTCTGGAGGTTTCGAACCCCTGCACCTGCAACAGCTGGCTGGCGACGCTGGCCGTGGCGTGGCGGGTCGAGTCCAGGGCCGTGGGGAGGTACGCTACCAGGTTGAACCCAGCCGCTAGCGGTACCGGGGTGCTCGAGTCAACCGCCCTGCCGGTGATCAGCAGTGTGCGCGCCGTACGCATCTTGACCCAGTACCCCGCCCGATGGTCGGTCAGGCGCAACGTGTTGAACCCCCCCCCGGCCGGTGTGAACAGCTTCGCGCCGCGGGTTGGTCCGTTGCTGCTCAACTCACTGGTTTCAAAAGCCTGCACCTGAATTAGGTCGGTCAGGACCGGGGCCATCACGACCTGGACTGAGTCGTTTCTCGTATCGACCGGCCACGACACCAGGTTGAACCCGGCGGCCAAGGGCAACTGCACCTGGCGCAGATGCGTCGACACGGTGACCGTCACCTGCGTGCTGTCGCTGCCCCCGTTTCCGTCCGTCACGCGCAGCAGCACCTGGTACAGACCCGCCTGGCCGGCCTCTGGGACCCAGACCAGAATCGAGTCGTGCACGGTCGCCCCAGGGGCGCCGCTGACCACCGCGAAGGTCAGTGGGTCGTGGTCGGCATCGACTGCCGAGAGGAACACCCGCAGCGTGTCCCACTCGGTCGCGACCTGGTCGCCAGGGTGGACCAGGGCCGGGGCACGGTTGCTCGGGGTAACAGTGATCGTCGCCGCTTGCTCGGTGTGACCACCGAAGGTGTCGGCTGCGGCGAAGGTTACCACATAACTGCCTGCCTGTTCGTACGTTGGGCGCCAGGAGAACACGGTTCCAGCCAACTGCGCCCCAACAGGCGCCGACGTCACCGACAGGGCGATGCTGTCGCGGTCGGCGTCGGTGGCCGACATCGTGATCGTCAGGCTGTCCCCCTCGGCCACGGTCTGGGTTCCTGTCAGGGCCAGCACCGGGGCGCGGTTGCTGGCCGTGGCCCGCGCACGCAGATCCACCCGGGCGGCGTCACCGAACTGCGTCCAGATGACCATGGAACGGGTCGCGATACCGTTCACCCTGATAGACAAGCTTTCGCCCTCGTCGGCGCCTTCATCGTCAGACGTTGCCGGATCGTCGCGGTACACCGACATGTAACCGTACTGTCCGGACTCGTCAGTCCGGTGCCAGCCCGCCGTGTTCCCGGCCTGGTCCAGCACCTCGACTACGGTGCCCGGCGGGGCCGGCGTGCCGTCTTCCATGACTACCGAGCCGTAAAGGTTGAGCCACTCACTGGTGGGTTTGACTGAGTGCGCCCCGGTGGGGTCGGTGACCACGATCATCAGGCTGTCACTGGCCGTGCGGCCGCGGTTGTCCGTCGCCGTCAGCAGCGCAGTGTAGGTCCCCCCCTGGCCGGGGCCGGGAACCCAGGAGAGGAGGTGCCCGGTAAGCTCCGCACCGGGGGGCAGGTCGGTGCCCATGTAAACCAAGCTGTCGTTGGCAACGCCGATCACCGCCAGGCTTACGATCAGGGTGTCGCCAACCGTGACGCTGCGTGTGCCCAGATGGACCAGGGCCAGGGTGTCAGCCCGGACGGTGATCACGAGGGTGTCTGGGGCGCTGTCCGCCGCGCCGTCGTTCACCACCAGTATTAGCGGGTACGACCCCGGATTCGCAGGCGCGGTCAGCGTGGGCCGCACAGCGGTGGAGTCGCCCAAATCAACACCTGCCGGTGCCGTCCAGCGGTAGCGGAGCGCGTCGCCATCGACATCGCTGCTGCCGGTGCCGGCGAGTTGCGCGGCCGTTCCCGCGGCTACCGTCTGATCGGCACCGGCATCGGCCACTGGGGCGTGGTTGCTGCCCGGCGGGATGGCGAACCGGCGGATGCGGGCGTTCCGGTTGTCGGCAAAATAGACGAACCCGTCACGGCTCGCGGCGATGCCAATCGGGTAGTTGATCCGGGCACTGACCGCCAGGTCGCCGTCGCCGGTGAACCCGGTATTGCCCGTGCCTGCCACCGTGGTGATGATGCCAGTGGTCGGGTCTACCCGCCGGATTCTGGCGTTGTACGTATCGGCAATGTACACGGCGCCGCCCGGAGCGATGGCCACGCCATGGGGGTGCCCCAGGCTGGCCGCGGTCGCCGGGCCGCCATCCCCAGAGTAGGCGGTGGAGCCGGTGCCTGCGATGACGGTCACGGCGCCCGTCTCGCCGTTGATCCGTTTGACGCAGTTACCGAAATACTCGGTGACCAGGACGCCGTGCGGCCCGTACCCTGCCATGCCGACCGGGTACGCAGATGCTGCCAGGGTCGTGATGACGCCGGTGGCGGCCGAGACGCGCCGGATAGCCGAGTTGCCCGTGTCGCCGATGTACAGGTTGCCGTCGCCGTCGACGGCCACCCCCAGAGGGGTGCTGAGCTGCGCCTGGGTGGCTGGCCCCCCATCACCGTTGCCGCCTGCCGTACCCGAGCCGGCCACCGTGGCGATCAGGCCCGTGGCGTGGTCTACGCGGCGCACTCGGTGGGTGCCCGACTCGCCGATGTAAATGTCGCCGTTGGCGCTGACCGCCACACCGTAGGGCCCTGACAGGGTGGCGGCCGTGGCCAGGTCGCCGTCGCTGCCGTTCCCGCCACCGGCAACCGTGGTAATCACGCTCGTAGTCCCGTCCACCCGGCGGATGCGGTGATTGGCGGCGTCGACGAAGAAGACGTTGCCAAGCCCGTCAACCGCGACACCTTCGGGGTAGTTGAGGCTGGCAGCACTGGCCGGACCGCCGTCGCCTGCGTACCCGGTGGTGCCTGACCCGGCCAGGGTGCCGATGGTGCCATTGCCGGTGGTCGTGCTGATCGGCGGTACGACTACGGCGACCGATGCCGAGGTCACGGTGCCGACGGAGTCGTCGGTAGCGACCAAAACAAAAGTGTTGCCGTCGCTGGTGGCTTCGTAGCGGATGTCCGCGAAGGTGGCCGTGCCTGCCACCGCTGCGACGGCCGTCGTCCCGTACAGGGCGCCACCTCCGGTCACCGGCTGAGCACTTAACCGCACGGTGCGGGCGAAGTCGATGTCCACCACACCGTTGGCATCTGCGGCCACGATTACCGGCTGCTGGGTCAAGGCGCTCCCGTTGGCAGCGCCGCCAGGCTGCGTCGCGAACAGCAGCGCCGCAGGCACAACATCGGCGGTCGCCGCCACCGAGGTATCGGCAGTGGCGCTGCCCCCCGTGGCGCACAGGCGGAGCTGCTGATGGTCCGCCGCGGCGGTGAACACGACGTTGGGGAAGACGGCCACACCGGCTACGGCTTGGGTGGTGACCTCGCCCGACAAGGTGCCGGCTGTCGACAGGAGCGACAGGCTGATCAGTTGCCTGAACGTGGTGTCGACCACGCCGGCTCGCGTGGCGCGCACGACGGGCGCCACCGCGAATACCCGGCCGCTGACCACTCCCGCTGGCTGCGTGCTGAACTGAAGGTCCAACGGCGGGGGCTCGGTCACGGTCACGACCACTGTATCCGGCGCGCTGCCCACCGTGCCGTCGTGGACCGTCAGGATCAGGGCGTACACGCCGGCCGTAGCCGGCGCCACGAAGATCGGTTGCGCGGCCGTGGCACTGCTCAGGCTCACCCCAGCTGGCGCTGCCCACTGGTAGGTCAGCGGGTCGCCGTCAGCGTCACTGCTGGCGGCGCCCGAGAGTTGCACCGTGGCGCCGCAGGTCGCCTGCTGGTCCGTGCCGGCGGCCGCAGTCGGCGCCTGGTTCGCAGGCGCCGGCTGGGCGAGGCTGCGGATGCGGTAGTTCTTGTTATCGGCGAAGTAAACGCGCCCGTCGCGGGCGACGGCAATGCCGATCGGGTAGTTGATCGCGGCGCTCGTCCCAGGGCCGCCGTCGCCGGAGAATGCAGCCGCGCCGGTGCCGGCCACGGTGGTGATCGTACCCGTGGCCGGGTCCACGCGGCGGATCCGGTTGTTGTAGGTATCGGCGATGTAAATCACGCCATCACGGCCCACCGCCACGCCGTGGGGGTGGAACACGGGTGCCAGCGTGGCTGGCCCTCCATCACCACCGAACGTCGCCGCTCCATTGCCGGCCACGATGGTCACGACGCCCGTGGCCCCGTTGATCCGACTGACGCGGTTGGCCTCGTACTCGGCAACGATCACCTCGTGAGCGCCATAGCTGGCGATGCACAGCGGGTATGCGGCAGCGGCCAGGGTGGTGATGGTGCCGGTCAAAGCCGAAACGCGGCGGATGGCCGAGTTGCCGGTGTCGCCGATGTACAGGTTGCCCTCGCCGTCCATGGCAACCCCGACCGGACTGCTAAGCTTGGCTTGGGTTGCGGGGCCGTTGTCGCCGCTGCCGCCGGCCTGGCCCGTTCCGGCCACGGTCGTGATCACGCCGGTCGCGTGGTCGATGCGGCGCACCCGGTGGGCGCTCGATTCGCCGACGTACAGGTCGCCCAAGGCCGTCGCCGCGACGCCGAAGGGTCCGGCAAGGGATGCCTGTGTCGCCAACCCTCCATCGCCGCCGGCACCGCCGCCGGCGACGGTAGTGATCACGCCGGTAGCGGCATCTATCCTGCGAATGCGTGAGTTGGCTGCGTCGACGAAGTAGACATTGCCGAGGCTGTCAACGGCGACGCCCTCAGGGTAGTTGAGCGCTGCCGCGGTGGCGGCGCCGCCGTCGCCGGTGAACCCGGAGGCGCCCGATCCCGCTACCGTGGTGACATAACCGTTCCCGGGGTTGCCGTTGGTGCCAGGCACTGACGCAACGACCGTCGCGGACGCCTGGCCCAGGGACGCCGCACTGGCCACCAAGGCGAAACTACTCCCTGGCCCGCTGGCGTCGTAGCGGACGTCGGCAAAAACGGCCCGGCCGGAAACGGCCTGAACCGTGGTGGTGCCATAGAGCGTACCGCTTCCGGTGATGGGAGTCGCGCCCAGCGTCACGATCCCGGCGAAGTCGGTATCAATAACCCCGTAGGGCCCCATGGCCGCAACCACCGGCTGCTGGACCAGCGCGTGGCCGCTGTACGCGCCGGCAGGCTGGGTGGTATATGCCAGGGTCGTGGCCACGACGTCAGCAACCACGGGTTCCGAGGTGCCGGGGGCGGCGTCACCGGAGGGACTATATGCCTGGAGCCGGAAGGACTGCCGGTCGGCCGTGGCCGTGTAGGTGGCATGCGTGAACGTGGCTACGCCCGCCACTGCCTGGGCGGAGTACCCGCTGGGGATTGATCCGACGCCACCCAGCGGCCACAGGTTCACGGTGCCCTTGAACGAGGTATCGATCACGCCGTCGCGGGTGGCCAGCACCACGGGTTGCGTGCTCAGCGGTTGGCCACTGATGGATCCCGCCGGTTGCGTGCCGAACACTAGTGTCAAGGGAGAGGCAGGCACCGTTACCACTACCGTGTCCGGAGCGCTGTCGGTCAGGCCGTCGTTGACGACCAGGATGAATCGGTACGAACCGACCTGCGACGGGGCCATGAAGGTTGGCTGGGCCGCCCCCAGCGCGCTCAGCGAGACCCCGGCGGGCGCGGTCCAGAGATAGGTCAGCGCGCTGCCATCCGCATCGCTGCTGGCGCTACCATCGAGTTGCACTGTCGTCCCTGGCAACGCGATCCGGTCCGGCCCAGCAACCGCAACTGGGGGGGCGGCGTTCACCACCATGGCATAGGCGCCGGCGCCGTTGCGTGTCCCGGCGTAGATCGCTTGCGGGTACCCCACCGATGCGACCAGTGACTGGACGGGACCACCAACCACGCCGGAATTCGCGACAAACCAGGAACTGGCGCCGTCGGTGCTCTGGAATATGCCGGCGTTCGTTCCCGCGTAGAGCACCTGGGCGTTTGCCGGGGGCACCACCAGGGCGTAAACGGGTGTTGAACTGAGGCCGCTGCTGGCAAGGGCCCAAGAAGCGCCGCCATCGGTGCTGCGGAAAACCCCGTACCACGTAGCCACGTACACCCGCTGCGCATCGGCCGGCGAGAAGACCACTGAGTACACTGGCGCCGAGGGCAGGGAGTTGCTGGCAAAGGACCACGTAGTCCCGCCGTCGGTGCTACGGTACAGCCCGTACTGGGTTCCGGCGTAGATCAGCTGTCGGTTCGCCGGCGACATCTCAACGGCGAAGGCGGCTCCCGGTGGGAGCCCGTTACTCGCGTAGCTCCAGTGCGCCCCCGTGTCGACGCTGCGGAAGACCCCAAAGTTCGTGGCCGCGTACACCACCGCTGGGTCCGTAGCCGAGATGGCCAGCGCATTGACCGGTGCCGAGGGCAGGCCAGTGGCCAAAGTCCAGCCACTGCCCCCGTTAAAGCTGCGGTACACCAAGCCGTTCGAGGCACCGGCGAGGATCAGGGTTGGGGCAGCCGCACACGAAGCCAGTGCCGTGATATCGGGGCCCTGCAGGGAGTTGAGAGCCCAGTGGGCGCCGGCATCCGTGCTCTGGCGCAACGAGCCTCCACCCGCGGCGTACAAGGTCGGCGGCGTCGTCGGGGCAACCATGAGGGTTTGCACTGGTGACGACTGCAGCCCGATGCTCACCCAGGTGCTGGGCCAGGTCCCGGAGCCTGACCATGCGGCCGCCGCGCTAGGCAACAGCGCCACCATCCATAGTGCCGTCCAACCCCGAATCACTCGCTCCATTCCGGTCTCCTTGCGTCCTCAGGTGTTTTCTCCGCCCTCGGCGACGGCGCGCGCCGGGGGCCCGGTAATAGAGACCCACCTGGACCGCCAGGGGATACCTGGCGCTGACGGAACCGGCAGGCCAACCCACACTCGGCAAGGCTTTCCGGTTGAGGCGGCAGGGAGAGCGGTCGGTTGGGTTGCGGGCGAGCGGAACAGCATGCGACCGCTGGCGACGGAGCGCCAACGTGCGCCGACGCGGTTTCGCGCGACGATCACCCCCCGGGCGTCGCGCTCCAGCCGACACCACTGGCCCGGCACCGACCGGCGCAGCCGGCTGCCCATCGCTTCGATCTCGTTCGAGGTGACGGCAGCACCACGCTGCCCGTGGATGCGTCTTGCCCCTCGTTGCGGTTAGCGGGAGAAGCGTGTACGCGAAACGGCGCGGTCCCCGCCAAGGACCAGGCCTCGACGGGGACCGCGTCTCCGAACGCACGGGCAGGACCTACTTCATTAGCACCATCCGCGTCACGGCTCGGAAGTCGCCAGCCTGCAGCACCCCAAGGTACACACCGTTACCCACGGCTTCACCCGCCGCGTCGCGACCATCCCACTGCACCTGATACGACCCGGCTTCTTGG
>CAITNQ010000330.1 GCA_903893785.1 uncultured Gemmatimonadota bacterium | reverse complement strand
CCATTGAGGGGGACCAATACACCGTAGAGGCGTGGGTCTGGGCGGCGCCTGACATGCTGTACCGGCAGACCGGGTCCATCGTCGGCCGACACGCCGCGGGCGACGATTGTCGCGGTTCGCTGGACATCACCAACGGCCGCCCGAGCCCATGCGCGCAGCGGCGGAGGACCCTCAACCCAGAGCCGTCATTCCCGCTAGCCGGGCCCGGAAGCGCGCGCCTTGGCCGCTGTCGCGGTAGCTATCGCCGGGGCCAGCGGGCCGGGCCCGTACGCGCGGCATCGGCCCGCCACCCGGGTGGGTGGCAACCCGGAGTACAGGCGGGCCCGGCAGCCCCAACCCTGCCGGAACCCTCCGCCGCGCGCCTGCTTTTGCGGCCCAGGCGAGACCGCGAGCTTGACGCGGGCCGGCAACGGACACGACCTTCGGTGCCCGAGGGCCGGTCACCGACGGCGCCGTGAGGGTGCCGCAACGCCGGTGGGTCGCGTGGGCACCGCCAGGAATACCCGCGGGCCGCTGAACCCGGCGGGTTCCACCGGTCATGCGAAGGAGCAACGTGATGAGTCCGCGCCGCAAGCAGGGTACCGGGACACCGCCTCCCACGACGACTCAGGTAGCCGACGACGCGAGGACCGCAGACCGGCGGGCTGGTTTTGGCCGGAAGCAGCCCTCGGACTTGGTCGAGGTGGGGATGGTGGTCGGCCACGGCAGCCATAGCCACCAGATCTGGGGCGATACGATGAACCCCACGCCGGGAAAGATGCGCACGACCGGGATGATCATGACCAAGGTGTGGAGCTTCCGGCCGGCTTTCGCCAGGGCTTTCGCCGAGAAATACCCGGGCGTCAGCGTGGTCAAGGACATCGACGACATGGTCGGAGCCGTGGACGGCGTTTACATCGACGCCGTACCCGCGCTATCGCTGTACCCACTGCTGGCGCGCCCCTTCCTGTTGGCGGGAATGCCGACCTTCGTCAACCGACCGTTCTGCACTTCGGTCGAGAAGGGCCGCCAGATGGTCGAAGATGCCCGGCGAGGGGGAGCGCCGTTGATGAGCAACTCGACCTGGGAGTTCGCCGAGAGCGTCGGCGACCTGCAGGCCAAAGCCGCGCAGATGCCCGCCATCCTGGGTTACACGGCGCACAACGCCATGAGCGACTACTACAGCCACGGCGTTCACGGCGTGTACTACATCGCCGCCGTGTTGCGCCAGGAACGGCTGCGGGGTCGGGGCCGGTGCCTGGCAGCGTCGTACCTGACCCCGGACTGGCGGACCGCACCCGGGGCGCTCAGCTACGTGCACGAAAACCTCAACGGCTCCGTGTTCTACGGCCAGCTCCACCTGCAGAACGGCATGGACGGCAACGCCTACATGCGCCTGCTGGGAGATCACAGCGGCGACTTCGAGGGCAAGATTCCCGCCAGCCCCGGATGGTTCAGGTACAATACCTGGAACGCCATGCAGTTGGTCATCCAAGAGATGATCGAGACCCGAACCGCGCCCGAGACCGGCGACGATATCATGGAGAAGGCCTACATGTTCCTCATGGGCTTCAGATCGGCCCTGGAGAACAAGGGGGCGCCGGTCACTCGCCGGGAAGTCGAGGGTTGGGAGCTCTTCCCGCCTTCGCGCCGGGCGAAAAGGGGCTCGGAGCCAACGGACAGCGCCTTCCAGGACCCATACTCGCCCCGCGAACTGCGCGACCTGGAGAAGTACCTGTCTTGACCGACGAGCCGCGCGGCGGCGGCACAGCACGCTAACCGAGCCATGGTCCAGACACTGACGGGCACACGGTCGTCGCTCCGTCGGTCCCTGACCAGGCCACGGTAACGGGGTATCGACGCGCCCGACACACGGGCTATCGGACCGGATGGGTCACGCCGCGCTCCGGCGGCAGACGGAACTCCGGTGCCAAGCTCTCCGGCTCCAGCATCACCCACTTCTGGCCCCAGGTGGCCAGGGACAGATCGTAGGCGAGCGCGGGTTGGCTGAGCAGGAAATCCTCCAGCATGTACCGGCCGTCATAGAGCAAGGTGATCCGGCCATCGTGCACGGCCATGGTCACCTCCACGGGACGGTTCATCACGCTGTAGAAGCCCCCATTGAGCCAGCGCGTCCACGCGCTGCAGACGCCCTGCGGATCGCTGTCGTGCACGCCGGCAACGTCCCATCCTGACCAGCTGTTGAAGCCGAGTCTGAATCCGCCCAGCTGGAGCCGGAAGCAGTCCTGGTGCAGCAGTCGGAAGGTGAAAGTGAAAGTGGCCGGCAGCGTGCCGTTGGCGCGGATCACGGCTTCGGGACCCCCGGGTGGCCCGCTGACGACGGCCAGCGGCAGCGGCAACTGGGGCTCCGGGTTGTCCGCCGGCGCTTCCCCCGGGTTGATCACCTCCCACTGTTCCGGCACAAAGCCGTTCATCGTCGCCAGTGTCGGCGTGCCCGCGACCGGCGTCACCAGCGCCCGCACGCCCAAAGGTTCGGCCGCGTCGGCAACGCCTATCTCGAAAAGCCGAAAACCACCCTCCGGGACGTCGAAACTGAGCTTGCCGTCGGCAAGGACCGTCGCCGTGCGCAGACCCACGTCGGTGACTCGCAGCCGTCCCGTGGCAAAGGCCGGCGTGAGGTCGAGCGCCACCTGCTGCGTGCCGTCGTAGCGCAGGTTGGCAGCGACCAGGTTCATGGCCCGCTCGCTCTTGTAGTACGACACCAGCGCCGCGTCATCGCTCAGGCGAACCAACTCAGGTTGGTCCTGGTAGTAAGGACGGAACACCGTGCCCGGCTCATCGCGGCTGAGCTTGAGGAACTCGTCTTGCGTTTGCGAGCGCTCCGGTACCTCGAAGACGGCCTCAACATCGTGGACCAGACCCCAGGCCATGGCCCGGCGCGACCCGGAGGCGTCGGCGTAGGTTACGGGCAGGAAGATGGTGCGGAACCCGAAGGGTTTGCCGGAGTACCCGACCACGAACACGGCCGGATCGATCAGATACCCTGGCCGGTAGCGCTGCAGTTGCTCGCCCTCGAAGAAGTAGTCGCACAGCGACAGCGTGGCGATGTCCAGGCCGCCGCCGGTGTGGGCCCACAGGGAATTCTCCTTGCCGGCCGAGTCGAAGATGCCACGCATGCGCTTGAGGAACTGCCGCTGACCGATGATCCGCCCACTGCGCGCCTCGTCGTCGAACTCAGCCATAATCAGGTCACTGCACGCGTGGGAGGGGTTGGCGCAGTCAAACGGATAGCTGGGCCCGTCCATGTAGCAACCGTCCAGACCGGCTTCCCGGACCAGCCGCTCATAGCCGTAGAGCAGCAGGTCGCCGGCGGCGCCCCGGAAGCAGGAGACATGGCATGGCACTCCCAGACCGGGCTCGTAGGCGCGCTTGTACCACGGGCGATCAGGAGGTGCGAACCACTCTTTGCTGTACAGTTCAGCTCCAGGGGAGTTCTCGGCCAGACACTGGCTCGAGTACATGAACAGGCGATCGCCTTTGGCGTGCGCCTGCGCGGCCCTGTCCTTGGCTTCGGGCAGCTTTCGCAGGTCAGGGTATCCCTGATAGTCGCTCCACTGCTCGAACCAGAGCTGCATCCGGTTCGCTTGGGGCTTGGGTGGCAGCCGACGCGTCGGCGTCGGGATCAGGTAAAACTGGAAGACCTGGTGTTCGCGCGGCACCTGACCCACGGCGGTCACCAGATGAAGGCGGAGCAGCGCTGTGCCGTCGGGTCGGTTCAGGATCTCCAACTGCCCACCATCGGGCGGTGAGAAGAAGCACTCCTTATCGCGCTCGAACGCGACGCCAACCGACTCGTTGCCGACCCAAACGTTGCCGCCATTGGCGTGATAGTCATAGCCGTCAAGGCGAATGGCGCTCTGCACCGACTCGCGCGCCAGGTACCTGGCGACGCCTGAAGCCAACGGAATCTCGACGGTGAGGCCGTCGATCTGCCGCGCGTCGATCTCCGGGAAGCGCAGCCGCACCACGGTGAAACCATCGAAGTCAACCAGGGTACGCATCTCGGCCGCACCACCGGTTGACGAGCGCAAGGCGATGCGGTTGCCTTCGCCGGCGGCCGTGCCGATGGGTGGGCTCACGCGGGTGGCGGGTGCACCGGGGCTTAACCGGGCATGAATGGCAATCGGCGCCGCGAGCAGGGGGCGGCCCCTGACCACAATGGTCTCCGGCAGCATGCCGCGGCCGAAACGCAAGTCGGCGTGGTCGAGCGCGACAGTGCCGTCGACCCAACGGGGTTGGGTCCACGGCCGTGGCGTGCGGGTCGAAGTGTACTCAGACCCGGCCGAGGTGGCGTACCAGTCCGGCGGGTCAAGGGTGCAGAATGAGAGCTCGGTCGCGGGTACCTCGAGGCCCTGCTCGCGGTAGCCGGCGGTGGCCAGGAGCGTCTGCCCGCCCGGTATGGCCGGTAGCTCAAGGTTGACGGCAACAGGCTGCAGATCGTCGACATCGACGGCCTTTTGCAGGTGCAGCGCATCAACCCGAACCACTGCCTGGCGTTTGGCCCCGTCGGCCGGGAAGACGGCGCTCACGCGGCGCTGGAGCGGGTAGTAGTCCAGGCTCACACTGGCCGTGTCCGCCTGGTCTGCTGCGGCAGCGGCGGTCGCAGCGCTGTCCCCCATCCCAGCCGTGAGCCCTTCGTCCGTAGGCGCCAGGACGCTGTCCTGCGGAGCCATGAACGCACTGCCGAAGGGCATGGCAGCGTAACCGCCGAAGGCGGGCAGGAACCATCCGTACCGCCGCCCGTGATGGAAGCGAAAGGCGTTGAAGTGGAGCTTGGGGTTGGCCTGTGGGTCGATGCCCGCGGCGGCAAAGGGGATGACCATGATCACGGCATAGCTGTCGGGCTGGGAGAAGACCTTGGCCTGGAAACCAGGTTTGGGCAGGAGGGTTTCGTTGTATGCCCGACTGGTGGCACCCGCCCTGTTCACGGTGAACTCGTAGAAGTGCTCGACCTTGTCCAATTCGACGCCTTGAGCGTTGGCGTAGCCGCCCATGTCCAGGCGCACGGTGGGTCCACCGGACAGACCGAGTAACAGCTGCACCGACTCGTCGAGCGTCAGGTCCCCGGTGTGAGGCCGCAGCGCCGCGTGGAGTGGCGCTGCGCCACTGCGGCACTGCCACAGGGCGTACAACCGGGTGCCATCGTGCAACAGCGAGAGCGTCACCGCGTCCGGTATCTGCCGGTTGCCGTTGCTGTTGTCCAAGGTGAACACCCGCAGCTTGGCGGCCCGGTCCCAGCGCGCCGGCTCAACCCGCAAGTCAGCGGCCGTCACCGGCGGTTCGGCGCTGTACGGAACAACGGCGTTGGGGTCCGGATTGAGGGCCGCGATGGAGCCCAGCCCGGCGCAGGCAGCGACCAGAGGAGTCAGCAACTTCGCCATCGTCCCTCCCAGGGAACGCGCGCAGTGGCGTCC
The DNA here is from genome assembly GCA_903893785.1 of uncultured Gemmatimonadota bacterium. Taxonomy (GTDB): domain Bacteria; phylum Latescibacterota; class UBA2968; order UBA8231; family UBA8231; genus CAITNQ01. The sequence goes on along the minus strand of CAITNQ010000330.1, from coordinate 6,664 downwards.
GGCGTGCCCACCGGTCCACGGCGGTAGGTGGGCTGCCGCGCCTGTTCGTCCGTGGCTGCGGCGGCCCGCCGGGCGAGCAACCCTCGCCGCGGCTCGCCACGGGTGTCCTCGTATCGCCCGGCAGGCAGCCGACAGGGGCCTTGGTCGGGCGCGCCCTTGCCGGGGCAGGACGCGTCACCCCGGTGCACGGGGCTCGAGACCATCTACCCCTAGCGCCCCGGTGCGCGAGCACGTGCAAGATCAGGTCTGCGCGGGTCTGGTCAAGGAAGGCAGTTGTCCCACGACACTTGGCTTGGGCACCAGTGACAGACAGCGCCGGCATGGGTCTGGTTACCCGGCCACCTGGACGGGCGCGACGGCGGGCGCGGGCATGCCTGCGGTAACAGCGCTACTACGTCGCCGGCGATAGCAGACGGTTCCCTGTGAAGCCCACATCAGGCTAACTCCGCGGGCGGCACCGAGCGGCCTGAGACGGTCGGCCGTACCCGTTCGGGACGAAGAACCCGAGGCGTCAGAGCCTGTTCCGACCTTGACGGGCTCGATAGCCACTGCATGGCGAACCCTCGAACGCAGGCGCTCGCGGCCGACGGCAGGGACTGTAACTTCCGTAGGACGGCGCCCAGCTTGCGCACGCCTCCCGCTCGCCCTGACCGCCCGGTCCGCCGATCGATAGGGCTCCCTGCCCCGCGGCAGCCAGGCAGGGAGCCCCTCGGCACTGTGGAGTTCGTCTTAGTTCATTTTAGCAGGACCATTCGCCGCACGGCCCGGTAGTCGCCAGCCTGGAACTCGGCCAGGTACACGCCGTTGCCGACGAGGTTGCCGGCAGCATCACGACCATCCCAGGTCGGCGCGTAGCTGCCGGCCGGCTGCAGGGCCGAGACTACCTCGCGCACCCGCTGCCCGGTCACGCTGTACACCCGCAATGAGACGAGCGCGGTTGACGCCAGGTCATACCGCAGCGTGGTGAGCGGGTTGAACGGGTTGGGGTAACATGCATACAGCCGCGTGGCCCTCGGTATGGCCAGTGCGGAGACCAGTCGCACCTGGGTGCCAGGGCCCACGGACACCTGACCGCGGCCCTGGAGAGCGATCAAGGTGCCGTCCACCTGCAGCTGCCACCCGTTCGCCCCCGCCATGTCCCAGCGCAGATGATCGATGTCGCCCTGCAGGCGCAGGGCGTATGGGCCGCCACCTGGCACCTGCCACGACTCGAGACCGGGCCTCACCTCGACGCGCGCGTCGAGGAGCTCACGTGGCGGCACGGGCGGCAAGGCAAGGACCGCGTCAGAAGCCACACCAAGGGCCAGCGCTTGGCTACCACCTGGACCTTCGGCGATCAGTGTGGGGCCGGTCCATATAGGCACGTCGGTCACCGCGGGCCGGCCGGCGGCAACGGAACCGCTCAGATCGACCACCGCAGCCGACGACAGGTTGACCCAGTACCCTTGACCGGGGGACATGGTCTGGGCCAGCCGGTACCCGCCCGAATACGCGAACACAGACACCAGCGCCGGGTTTGCCGCCTGCAGAGCCGCCACTGAGAGCGCGATGTCGCCAGGGCCCACCATGCTCCACCCCGGCGGCAATGAGCGGGTCAGCGACGCCCGTGCGAACCGCGTCCCCTGAACGGCGATGGTGGTGGCGGAGGGCTGGTTGACCCAGTAACCTTGCCCAGGCGACAGCTCGTCGACCACCTCGTAGGCTTCTGTGAAGCGCCACACCGAGCGCGCGCCAGGGAAAACCGCACTCGTGCTGGTACTGGTGACGGCGCACGGCAACGACACCATGCTCCACCATGCCGGCAGGCTGTAGGCGTAGTTCACGGGCGCCTGGCTGTACATCACCACCGCGAGGCCGGTGGGTTCACCCTGATCGATCGTGTGCAGCGCGACCGCGCGCATGTCGATGTTCACTACCCGACCCCAGGTGTCCTGCTCGACCAGGCGGAACGACCCAGACGATGGCAGGTCGGCCGGGTTCCACCTGACCGTCACCGGGTACCCGCCGTCGCGTGGTTGGATGGCCAAAACCCATGTCGCGTCGGTCTGCGTCGGATCGCGGTAGTCATCGTTGAGCCCGTGCGTCCCGGCCAACGACCAGCGCGCGTCGAAGGCCCCTGCCGGGGGCAATGGGGGCGACTGTACCTCCCCGCACACCGCGTCTATCGCGTTTGTACAGGACATGCCCTGGCCGAAGTGCAACTCCACGGAGTCGCTGTGGGCGTCGCTCACGTACAGCGCGGCAGACCACCGTGCCAGTGGCAGCGGTGGGGGCCCCTCGCTGACGTAGGACGTGTCGTAGCGCAGCGTATCCGGACCCGTGATCGTGTAGTTGCCGGCGAGGTCGCGCGCGAGCACGGTCAGCCGGTACGTCGTCGAGTCGCACAGACCGGCCACGGCATAACTGCCCCGAACCGTGGTCATCAACTCATCGCCCGACAGCTTGCGGCTGCGGACCACGCCCACGGTGTCCCTGCCGGAAAGGGCCTCGTACCGGACCACCACGCTGTCGGCCGGCTCGCTGAGGGCGAACTGCACCGGTGACGTACTCTCCTCAATGGTGTCCAGCCGGGCCACCCCAACCGGGCCAAAGGCGGCCTTTGACGGGAACTGCCCCAACAGCGCCACGGGCGTCAGATCGACAAGGACGCTTGGACGCACCAGCACTGGCCCGAGGTTACCGGCCAGATCCTCGGGCTGCGCCGTCAACGTGTACACACCATCGACCACCGCCATGCTGTCACGCTCCTCAACCCGGCCGCGCGGTGTGCGGATGCCTTGGTCGAGGTTCCACAGGACAACGGCACCGCGGCCGATGCCCGCGAGGCTCAGATCAGCGTAGGTCTGGACCGCGGCACGGAGGAGTCGCGGGCCCTCCAGCGTGCGCGATGATTCTTGCACGGTCCATTGGTAGACATGGTTGGCGTTCTGCAACTGGAGCCCTAACCGGAAGAGCCGTTCGGGTGGGGCGATGGTGAGCGCGTTCCGCAGCGGGGCGTAACGGGCGCTGGCCGGATCGTCTGCAGCGAAGACAAGCAGGGTGTCACGCAGCGCCCGTGGGAACGCCTCGCCACGGCCGATCCTGCCGCCAGTGACCGGCAATAGGGTGTCGCCGGGCACCAGGCCCCCGTCGAGCACCGGCGCCACCGCATCCACCACGAAATTGGCCGCCTGACTGATACCCATCGGGATGACGTCGTCTTTGCCGGGCACCAAGATAGCGTCGCCCGTGTAGCTGCTCAGATTACCCGAGGAGTTTTCGCGCAGCCACATCTCGACGAAGCCGGGGCCGGTGCTGCTGTCGATCGCCACTCCTGTGCCGGCAAACCGCTCCGCCGAGATGGGCACCCAGACGCTGTCGATGCGCGACCGCGGCAGACCGAGGTCGAGAGGAATCGACCTCGAGCCGTGCAGAAGCCCGCAGACCAAGCTCAAGCGGTTGCTCAAAATGGTCGAGTCGGCCTGCTGCCCCAGATCATAGGCTACCCCGATCGAGTCCCCCAAACCCAGGACCGTGCGCGTCACGTGGCCGGCGAAACCGGCTACCGAGGCCCCGCCACGATACCGCGCCGGGAACAGGAGTGACCCGGTAGGGAACTCGGGCCTATCACCGTCGATGTTGGCATACCAGCCACGCGTGGCAGCCTGCGGCGCCGTGAACGCCCGGGGGCTTCCGAGCGAGTCGTGCACTGAAGCCAGTACTGTCACATTCGAGACCTCGCCCACCGATGGGTGTACCCGGTACTGCCACGTCACCTTCCATGAGTAGCCGACTGCCACCGGCGGCCCGTTACCCACCGACATCACGTCGCCATCGCCCACCGTGAGACCCGGCGACCTGAACAGACTGTGACTCGCGGCAACGAACGCGTCGTCGTAGGTCCGAATACTGTCCGCCGTCCCCCGTGTGGCCGCGCGGATCGAGTCGAGCAGTCCGGCCGTGTTCCGGGTGGTGTCGGTGACAACGCGGTGGGTTGTCTGGTCAGCCAACCAGAAATAGACGCGGACAATGCTGTCGGGAACGGTGGTGCGGAAATACGCCTCGGCAACGATCGCGGAGTCGATGCCCCTGACCGTGCCCGCGGATAGCGGGTACACGACCCGCACACTGTCCAAGACCGCTGCCTGCGCCGCCTCTGCGAACCACACCACCAAAGCGACCCCCACACTAAACAACGCCCTTGCGCACCTCTGTCCCACCATGCCCTCCTCAGCGAATGGGGCCGCCGCCCAGTTGGCCGGCGGACAGCGTACCCTCGTGCGAGGCCCGGCGGTGGAATGGTCAGTGCGGGAATTGCACCGCTGGCCATGCCACAGAGACGATACCGCCAAGGCCGAACCGCCCTTTGCAGAACGCGGGGGCAGCAGCGAGTCACTTCATCAACACCATCCGCTGCACGGACCGGAGGTGCCCCGCCTCGAGCTCGCATAGGTAGACACCATTGCCTACCGCATTGCCGGCGCCATCGCGGCCATCCCACTCCACCTGATACCTCCCGGCGGCCTGATGGCTACAGGCAAGTTGCCGGACTAGCTGCCCGGAGGCGGCGTATACCCGCACGCGCGCCTCCCCAGGCGCCGCCAGCTCGTAGCGGATCGTGGTGGTGGGGTTGAACGGGTTGGGGTAGCAGGGGTGGAGAGCGAATTCAGCTGGTGAGTGCGCGGTAGACTGAGGTTGGGGCGGCCGAGACACAAGATCAAGCTCAGCCATATCGCCGAACTCCGTCCACTCGACTCTCGAGTCGGTGGCCACACCGTTCACCCGCAACGTGAGCCATTCGCCCACAACGGCGCCCTCGTCTATGCCGGTACTGGGGTCATCCAGGTAGACCGGCAAGTAACCATAGGTCCCCGGCGTCTCCACGACGGACCACCCAGCGATGCAGCCGCTGCCATCAACTACGTCAACGATCGTGCCTGTAGGAGCTGCGACGCCTTCCACCGTAGCGACTTGACCGTAGACAGCCATCCATTTGTCAGTGGGCAGGACGGGGGCTTCACCGACCACACCTCCCTGAGTCAGGAGTCTGGCCGCTGGCGCACCGACCGCCGGGGCGGCAGGGTACAAGAGCGTATCGGGAGAGGCCACCTTGACCCAGTAGCCCAAACGCGGCGACATGATCTTGAGGGTGTTGAACTGCGCCCCTGAAGGGGTGTGGAGTTTGGCCCCCACCTGCGGCAGGTTGCGGGCCGACAATGAGGTCTCGAACCCCTGGACCTGGAGCAACCGACCATCGGTGCTGGCCACCGCGTGCCGGGTGGAATCGACGGTTTCGGGCAGATACGACACCAGGTTGTAACCACTCGCCAGTGGGATCAGCGTCGAGTCGAGTGCGGTGATAGCCAGCCCCCTGATGGTCAGGGTGCCGGGGGCGCGGACCTTCACCCAGTAACCGAGCCGATGGTCGGTAACCTTGAGCGTGTTGAACACACCGCCGGTGGGCGTGAACAGTTTGGCTCCTGTAGCTGTCCCGCTCGGGTTGATCGCGCTGGTCTCGAACCCCTGCACCTGGATCAGGTTGCCCAGTATCGGCGCCATCAGGCACTGGATCGAGTCGTTCTGGGTGTCCACGTTCCACGAAACCAGGTTGAACCCAGCCGCCAGCGGGATATTGACTTCGCGCAGGCTGACAGCCGTAAGGTCGAGGCGAACTGCGTCGCCAAACTCGGTCCACGTTGCTGTGGCTCGGGTCGGGACGCCATTGACCCGCACGGTCAGTACCTCGCCGGGATCGGCCCCTTCATCGACCTCGGTGGCCGGATCGTCAAGGTACACCGGCATGTACCCGTACGACCCCGCCTGCTCCACCTGGGTCCACGCCGCCGTGTTCCCGGCACCGTCGATGACGTCGACGACTGTTCCCACGGGAGCTGGCAGGCGCTCTTCAGTCAGCAGGTCACCGTAGAGAAGCATCCACTGGTCCGTTGGTCGCACCGATCCAGCACCAGAGGCGTCGGTGACGGCGATCACGACGGTCTCCGAGTCAGCGCTGGCCGCGCGATCGGCAACAACGAAGGTGACCGGGTGGGCCCCTTCCTGGCCCGCAGTGGGGGGCCCAGCGGAAGACGCTGTCCACCAGAACCGAACCGAGCGGCGCGCCACTCATGGAGAAGGCGAGCGAGTCACCATCGAGGTCGGTGGCCGACAGGACCAGAATGAGGGTGTCGCCCACCGCAATGGCACGGGGCCCAATGGCAGCCAGCGTGGGCGCCGTGGCCAACGCGGTCAGCCAGGGATCGAAAAGCACGTAGTCGCCAACCGCGTCGCCGGTTCCGTTGGGGTTGGTGGCGTGTCGCGGTCCCTGCGGGGTACCCCACCATGAGTTGCGGGCATCAACGGCGGGGGAGTTGATGTGGTTGATGCCCTGTAGAGTGTTGTGGGTGAAGCGGCACCCATCGAGGGCCACCGTGGCGTTTTGGAGGTAGAGACCATAATTGGCGTTGCTCTGGAGTTCGCACCGTGATAGCTGAGGCTGGCCGGTCGTCGTCGACGAGGTGATGTCGGCAATCCACACGCCGCTGGTCTGAGAGTTACGGAAGGTGCAGTGGCTGATGTAGGGTGCGGAACTGATGACATTGAGCAGACCTCGGTAGTAGTCGTACGGGTAGGAGTTGGTACGTGAGATGCCACTCCCGTAGCTGAGAGTGCACCATTCGAGCCGACT
>CAITNQ010000329.1 GCA_903893785.1 uncultured Gemmatimonadota bacterium | reverse complement strand
CCGACGGACTTGGCGGCATGGGACGCCGGGCTGGACGACCCTGGAGCGGGCAGCGTCGTGGACATCCCCTTCGGCCACGGAACACTAGGCGCCCGGGTTGCCGTCGGGCGGCAGTTCTCAGCCGATGACCTGGCGCTGCTGCAGCGTTTCGCCCAAGCCCTGGCCGAAGCCCACCGCCGCTTGGAGGACATTCGGCGCCGCCAGAATGCCGAAGCCGAACTGGCGGAGCAGCGCCTGCGCGCCATGCAAGCCGATCGCCTCCAGGCGCTCGGCGAGATGGCCACCGGCGTGGCCCACGAGCTCAACCAACCCCTTAACGGCATTCGCGCTTTCGCCGAGGGAATGCTGCTGTCGTTCCAGCAACGCTGGCCGCTGTCCGAAGCCGACCAGCAGGAGACCCTGCGGGACATCATCACCCAGGTGGACCGGGCCACCGCCATCATCGACCACATGCGGGTGTTCGCGCGCGATGAGAGCAGCGCCACGGCGCGCCCGTTCCAGCTGACCCAACCGCTTGAGGGAGCGTTGCGCCTGATGGGCGCCCAACTGCGGGTCCACGGCATCTCCGTTGACCGCCCCGACCCGGGTCACCTGCCCCCGGTAGAAGGCTGGCCCAACCAGCTGGAACAGGTGATTATCAACCTGCTGACCAACAGCCGCGACGCGCTGGACGACCGCCGTCAAGCCATCGGCCCCCAACCCCACGGCGCAGCCGACCGGTGGCAACCGCGGATTGCGCTGGCCCTCACCAGCGACGGGACGAGCGTCCATCTGGCGGTGACAGACAATGGCGGTGGCATTGCCGACGCCATCGTCCACCGCGTGTTTGAGCCCTTTTTCACCACCAAAGCCATCGGCCGTGGGACGGGCATCGGCCTGGCGCTGACGCGAGCTCTGGTGGAACGGCACCGAGGGCACATCGCGATTGACAACCACCCAGGCCAGGGCGTCACCTTCACCGTAACGTTGCCGGCTGTCACGGCCCCCGTCGAGGGCCCCGTCAACGGCCAAGCCGAACCCGCGTGACGCCCCTGTGCAGGCAGGCCGCCTGGCCCGCCTGCAGGGGGATCTGAACCGAGCCTTGGGCGTGGCTTCGGCGTCAGCGGTTGACGTGTGATGCAGGTCACGATATATCCATTCGTGGGAACGTGGTGGAACAGCCTGGTGCGACGCGGTCGCTCGCGGTCGGTCGCGGATCCAGGGCGACACACGGTTTCCGCCTTGCCCGTTGAGGTTGCGGCCAAGGAACGGCAGCATTGGTTAAGGACAGCCGCTTGGGGTGGCGCCCGTCCAAACCGGGCCAGGCTGCGGTGCGGGATCGCCACCCGTTCGGCAGTGGCCCCGGACGCGGTCGGGTACCGGGAGGGCGTCGCGGTACCTCGCGCCGGGGCACGGCGCGTCGCCATGGTGGTGGTCGAGACAGGGGCTGGCGGTGGGGTCAACGGCCGGCCGGAAAGGGTGGTCCATGGCGGGATGCGTCGAACGCATCCGCGTACGGAACTACCGCTGCCTGAAGGCAGTGGAGATCCCGGTGCGACCGGTCAACGTGCTTTTCGGCCCGAGCGGCGTCGGTAAGTCGACCCTGTTGGACGCGCTGTGGTTCGTTCGCGACGTGTCCATCCGCGGCACTCTTGCCGCGGCCGCCGATCGACACCACGGCATCGGCGCGCTGTGGGACCGGGCCTGTCCTGGCGAAGTGATCGAGATCGCCCTGGAGACGCCCTCGGTAGCATGCACCATGTCCTGGGCGTATGCCGACGGCCGGCTGCAGCCCTATGCCGGCGAACGCCTGTGGTCGCGACAGCGCGAGATGCCGCTGATTGATCGGCCCGTGGGAGCCGCCGCAGCAGCTTTCTGTCAGGGCCTCGACCGGCCGCCGGTGACCGTGCCCCTCACCGAGCCGGACAAACCGGCGTTCAACGCGTACCTGGCCACTCCGGACCCGGTCCCGGAAGCCTTGGAGTTGCGCGAGGTTCTGTGGTCCATCCACCTCTATGCGTCGCGCAACCTGAGCCTGCATCAGCTGCGGCGGGTCGGGTCAGAGCGATCGCCGCACACCTTCCTTTACGACCGCTGGCAGAACCTGTGGTCAGCGCTGCACCACCTCCATGATCGCCAGGCCATCGACGGCCGCTACAACGCCATCATGGACTACATGCGGCGAGCGTACCCGGATTCCTTCCGGGCCCTGGTGTTCCAACAGGCGGACGAAGGACGTGTCACGGCCAGCCTGGTGGAGCACGGGCGGCTGCAGCCCATTCAGGCTTCCGGCATGTCGGACGGCCAGCTCCAACTGTTGGGCTTGCTGACGGCACTGTTTGGTGAGTCACCTCGGCGCTACCAGCTGCTGATGTTCGACGAACCCGGCATGTCCCTGCACACCCACGCGGTGCGCGTGTTCGCCGAGGCCGTCCGCCACGCCGCCAGCCATTTCAACCGCCAGGTCATCGTGGCGACCCCCTCGACGGCGCCGGTATCGGCATTTGGCGTCGAAGCCTGCCTGGTGCTGGGTGCCGGGCCCGAGCGCGAGACCCTGATCCGGCGCCCCGCCGACGACTGGACCATGCTGTCACGCGGCGCTGAGCTGGCCAGCGATGCCGTGGGCATGATACCCGAGGCGGCGCTGGTGGACATGACCTCCGACTGGACGCCGCACTAACCGCGACGGGTTTTGGGGTTGGCCGCCATCCGACTCCGGGCTGCCGCAACCAGGGCCCAGAGGGAGACGCCGGCAACGGCGGCGGCCGCGTCCAGCGCCACATCGGCCGCCGCGGCCGAACGCCCGGGGGTGAAGCGCTGGTGGAACTCGTCGCTGCCGGCGTAGCTGGTCGCCAGCAACAGGGCCAGCACCTGGACGCGCCATGCCCGCGGCTGGCCACCCAGCAGCACTCGCAGGAGCCGCCGCCGTCGGTCGCGCCGCAGCCCGTACAGGCACGCGCAGGCGAGGCCGGCGTAACCGATGATGTGCCCGACCTTGGGCCACGGGATGGTCAGCAAGGGCTGCTGCCGCATCGGCATGCGAATGGCAGGCGCCGCGCGAACGCGCGTCAGGGGTGCGAAGGCCTGGCCCACCCGCGGACCCGGCACAGAGGACAGCACAAAGATGGCCACCATCAGGGTGATGGCTGGGAACCAGGGCCAGTTGGCGAGTCGGGCGCGTCGCATACACCTCAGACGCTGCAGACGTGGCCGAGTTGCCGGTGCGGCCGGACGGCAGGCGAACCGGCCTGCCCGCCCGCGCCGGCCGGTTCTCCAGCCATCTGCCCGGCCGCGCCAGCGGCAACCCGGGCGAATCTCAGTAGATCACGTTCAGCTTCATCTGGATCAAGCGCGGACTGTCGCCGTTCTGCAGGGCGACAAAGCCGTCCACGACTTTTTGGTTCTTGCACTCGTATTCATGCACCCGCGAGCGCACCCACGACTGCCCCATCTCGCGGATCAGCGCCGGCGACGTCCCGTCGATGACCAGATGCAGGGTCTCGGCCATAAGGGGATCCACCGCCGCCGCCGCGGCGGACTGCAGCGCCAGGATGCCCTCGCGCCGCGCCAACTCGCTCAGCAGGCAGAAAAGGCGCGTCACCTCCTCTACCTTGAGTTGATCCAGCGTGCGGCCGATCAGCGCGGCAATCTCCTGCTCCAGCGCCTCGCGGTCGGGGTCAGGTGCCGTCTTGCGGTGGCGCGCCTTGGACTTGCCGGCGGGCGGCCAATCGACCTGCGCCTCGCCCGCCAAGCGCGCCACGCAGGCGAGAACGGCCGCCTGCGACGCCGCCAGTACGGCCGGATCCACCTCACCCAAGGCTTCCGTCTCCTCCTTCAGGAAGCGCGCCACGCGGGCCGACATGTTGGCAGCGAATTTGGCGCGCAGCGCCTTGCCGGCCGCGCTGAGGACGACCACGACATCGCGCTGCTCGACTTCGCGCAGCAGCGTCTGG